>JADFXK010000171.1 GCA_015233625.1 Deltaproteobacteria bacterium
GATTATCGGCTTTTTTTTCGAAAGTTTCATGAGCTGAATCCCGTGGCCCAAGGTTAAAATCACATCTAATCGATCTCAAAAATTTTTTCTTTTTCAGCCAGATTAATACCCAGGGCCTGAAGAATCTTGCGTTTCGTTTCCATGCGGCAATCCATGCCTTTTTCTATGCGATCAACGGTCAGGGGAGAAATTCCGGCCTTCCTGGCTAATTCCGCCTTACTCATTAGAAGTTCTTCCCTGACCTTTTTTAATTTACTCATGTTCCGTGCCCCCTCAAGTTTTTCTATAATCTTTTCTCCCGGGACCAGTGGGCGATGTGGGTTTCTTGGGAGCTTTTAAATTAATATTGTTGCCATAATGGATACTGAAATCTCCTTGACCTGTCAAGCATAGTATATAAAATTATTCAAAATTAATTTTAGTTATCCTGTATCTCGTACGAACTACAAGAATAGCTCAATATGTTGTAGCTAGATTAAGACCAGCCACATATGTTTTTATCTCACCAGGATTTTATTTGTTTTAGTTAAATCGACTCTGATTACTTGACGTCTATATTCCATATTCGATCATAATTTTAGAAAGATTAGCAAACACGGCAGGTTAAAGTAATTCATCATGTTTCTAACCTGATCTCGTGTAACATCGCCATGTTCCCTATGTCCAGCCCCTCTCCAATGTCGAGTTCCTTTCTCCTCGGGTGTGGAAAGGTGACTCCGGGTGCCCCGGCTGAGCAGAAAATGCTTGCAATATATCTCGGCCAGGCCCAAAATGCAATTAGTCGGAAACCGCCACAAGCCGCCGCTCAGCATCGGATCAGAATGCTTTCCTTCGCTTTTCCATTGGAGTAGATGATATGGAGACCTCCAGGGCCATTGAATCCATCCTTACCTTTGGGCACGTCTCATCTACCTACAAGTTCGCGCTGCTTCGGGCTCTGGTCGATCTGATCATCGAGAGTCCTTGCCGACGCCCCGGAAACGGCGTCCATCTTTGGCCTTTGCTGACATTTGCCCGGAGGTACTTAGAATACTACTGGCCCTTGCTGGCCTCCCAGATCAACCAGGCCCCACCTTCCAACCATGCCGTCACGTTTTCCTTGACCAGGTGTTTTGAGGAATTCAAGGCCGCCAATCAGACCCACGGCTTCATCGGCCCCGCCCTGGACCGAGATAGATCCCCCTTGACCATCATGGATTACCTCGATACCGCCCGCCCCCTTCATCCGGCCGCGGCCAGGCTGTTACGCCAAATCCGGCAGGCCATCATCAGGTATCCCCTGATCAGATTTCCAAATGTCAAACAGCGCAAAATTCATTTATTCGATGTTATCACCTGCGATTCCGAGCCCGGTCGGAGACGGCTGGAACCTAATTCACCGGCCCCAGAGTCCCTGACGCGTCTGTCTTACCCCGACCTGGAGGCCACTGAAACCAGGTACCTCCAATTATCGGACCGCGTTTACCAGGAATTAGCCGCCATGCGCTTCTGGTTGCGGGACGCCGTCCTGAAACGCTGGGCCGAGGTCTGTTCCCGCTACTCCGTCGGCTTGCAGGTAGAGACCTTTTTTCAGGCCACGGTCATCCCGCCGCGACCTCGAAACAGCACCTTAATCCGTCTTTACCGGCAAGCCTACCGAGACATTGGATTGTCTGAATGCCTTTACTGCGGCCGCCCCTTACCGGATGTCTGGGACCTGGATCACCTGGCGCCTTTCCGCCGGTTTCCAGTCAACCTGTTCTGGAACCTCTGTCCCGCGTGCCCTGAATGCAACCGGGGCCGGGCCGGCAAACATGACCTGGTGCTCAAAGACACTACGGCCCTCCGAGAACGACTCGAGAGGCACACCGCCCTCTGTCTGGCCTCCGGGCACCCCTTGATTACAGGTGATGTGGCCATAACTTTTCGGCGCTTCCTGGCCAAGGAAGTGCCCCAGACCATGGATGACCAGCAGCAGGATATCGTCACCCATACACTCAACGTTTTGAGCAATCTTCGTCGGGCCGTCCCGACGCGGCCCTGGACGGCTTAACGGGTTGCGGGTTACTGGTTAGAGGAATGATTTAAGGTGGGAGAGCACGGTGGAGTAACCTTCCACCATGAGCAGGTGGCCTGCCTGGGGAATGACGGCCAGGCGAGAGCCGATGATATGTTGATGGAGATATTCCGAGTACTTGGGGGGGGTAAGAACGTCTTTTTGGCCGCACAAGATCAAGCAAGGGACCTGAATTGAAATCAGATCGGAGGTCATGTCGAACTGATCGCAGGCGTAAAAATCACCCCATATCACCTCCGGACCGGCCTGGAGCATGAGCCTTTTGGTCTCGCGCCGGATGGCTGGGGCCGGCTCCGCGGCGAAGCAGGATCTAAGGATGAAATCGACTGTCTTCTCAAATTCCGCTCTGATCCCCCCGAGAATCCGGGACGTCACCCGCAGCCGAGCCCCCGTCCCGACGAGGACTAAGCCGGTCACCTTCTGCGGAAATGTCTGGGCATACCTCATAGCGATGGCCCCGCCCATGGAATGTCCGGCCAGACAAACCTCCGGCAGGTCCAGCGCCTGGATCAGCTCGTCCAGCCACTGAACATAATCCCCAATTGTTTGCCGTCCCGGCCCGGGGGATTGGCCGTGCCCCGGTAAATCAACGGCCAGGGTGTTTAGCCGATCATCCAGCGGGTTAAGGTAGGCTTGCCAGCCGGCCAAACCGCCTCCCGCCCCGTGAACAAAAATAATCGACTTTCGGCCGCGCTTTAGCCCTGACCGACCGGTCTCATAGTGACCGATTTTCCCCTGGACCATCACATCCGGCATGAACTTCGCCGCTCCTTCTTCTATCGGGTCCCTCTTGTCATTTCGAGCGAAGTGAAAAATCTTAAGATTCCTCACATTCGTTCGGAATGACAAAGCAGGACTCGTTGGTTGTTGGGTTGCGCTCTAAGGCCGCGGTAGGTTGAAGAAAAATCTCGCAATCGGTCTACCTGCCGAATTGGCTGGTTCTCTACATGATCTTTTTGGCTTCTTCGGTCATGGCCGGGACCACGTCGAACAGGTCAGCCACCACGCCATAGTCGGCTTTCTGGAAGATCGGGGCATCGGCATCTTTATTAATGGCTACGATGACTTTAGACCCGCTCATCCCGGCCAGGTGCTGAATGGCTCCGGAGATTCCGCAAGCGATATACAGGTTCGGCGTGACCACTTTCCCGGTCTGACCGACTTGATCGCTATGGGACCGCCAACCGGCATCCACGGCGGAGCGGGACGCACCTACCGTGCCCTTCAAAACTGCCGCCAGGTCTTCGAGGATCTTATAGTTTTCCGGTCCCTTCATCCCCCGGCCACCAGAGACGATCACATCCGCCTCAGTCAGGTCGATCTTGCCCGCCGCGTCTTTCCGGACCTCCAGTACCTTGGTCCGCAGGTCATCCGCCGCTAGATTAGCCTCCACCTTGACCACTTCGGCGCTCTTGGAGGCATCCGGCGGAGTGACGGCCATAACATTGGGCCGGGTGGTCGCCATCTGCGGAAAAGAGCTGATAACCACATCGGCAAAAGCCTTGCCGGCATAAATAGGCCGCGTCGCCACCAACCGGCCGTCCTCGATCCGAAGGACGGTGCAGTCCATGGCCAGACCGGTCGAAAGCTTACCGGCCAGCCGGGCGGACAGGTCCTTACCTACCACCGATGCGCCCATCAGCAGAATGGCCGGATCAGCTTGTTTAACGATGCCATCAATCGCCTTGGCGTAAGCCTCAGCGGTGTACACGGCCAGATTTGGATCGTCAGCTACATAGACCTTAGAGGCGCCGTACGCGCCCAAAGCCGCGGCCTTGTCCACGATGCCGCTGCCCAGCAGCACGGCGGTCATCTCCGCGCTTAATTTATCAGCCAACCGTTTCCCTTCACTCAATACTTCGTAAGAGATCTTTCTGATCTCGCCATCTCGTTGTTCACATACTACCATGACACCTTGGGCCATAATATGTCTCCTTATATTCAAAGCGCCGCGAGACGCCGCGCCCGGTGAGCTTTTGGATTTGCTCCGATTTGCCCTAGATAATTTTGGCTTCTTCGCGTAGCAACTTGACCAACGTGGCCGCCTTTTCTTGGGGAGTTTCGCCGTCGACAATCTTGCCGGCCGCCCGCTGGGGAGGTGGTGTCAGGGCCATTATCTTCAGCTTAGACCCGGCCAATCCCACCTCTTCGGCACTCAATCCCAAGTCGGCCACTTTCTTAGTCTCTAGCGGCTTCTTCTTGGCCTTCATGATGCCTGGAAGAGACGCGTAACGAGGTTCATTTAGTCCCTTCTGGGTGGTTAGCAGGGCTGGGAGAGAGGACTCCGTCACCAAGGTCGCCCCTTCAATGGGTTTCTCGGCCGTCACCTTCTTCGCGGCCGGATCAACCTCTTCCTTAACGACCAGTGAGACATGTGGGATATTAAGCATTTCAGCCAACATGGCCCCGACCTGGGCCTCATCGTCATCCACGGCTCGCTGGCCGCAGAAGATGACGTCATAGGGCAGGTTCTTGACGACCGCGGCCAGAGTCTTGGCGATAGTGAAGGAATCACCATCATCCGTGGCCGCGTCTTCGACCAGGATACCCTTGTCCGCGCCCATGGCCAGAGCCGTCCGGATAGACTCGGTGACTCGTTTGGGGCCAACGCTGACCACGGTTACCGTGCCGCCGTTCTTTGCCTTTTAGTTTTAATGCCTCTTCCACTCCGAATTCATCGTAGGGGTTCATGACCCACTTGATGTCGTTCTGGGCAATAGATTTTCCGTCCGGGGCGATTTTGATTTGCGATTCCGTGTCCGGCACCTGTTTGATACATGCGATGATTTCCATTTATTTCCTCCTTAATTATGATCCGGCATTCCTTCTTTAGCCATTTAACGTTCCGTCAGGTTAAAAGCCTAACCGCGGAAGGCGCTGAGAGAAAGAGAAGACAAAAGGTTAGTGAAATATTTTTTGATAATTAAGAATTAAGTTGGGGCACTCTCCCTGCCTCTGCGTCCTCTACGGTTGAGCTTTTGAGTCTGTGGCCAGGCCGGAAATAAAGATCCGGCTTATTTGTTCGGCCGCCGAAAAAACCTCGTATTTCTTGTGGGGGGACAGAACCAGGACGCGTGACATTTCATCAAGCGCCCCGAAGAAAGCCCGTTTCGCCACCCCGGGGATAACCTCCCGCCGGATCACCCCGCTTGCCTGGCCGTCTTCAATGATCCGGGCGATGAGGTTAAGGTATTGGGCAAAACGTTCGTTCTTATATTCCTTCATAAATTTACTGCTCTGCCGGATTTCCACCTGAATGATCACGCCCAAGTCTTTGTTCTCGTCAACCAATTGCAGATGGGTCAGGGCGAAAACGGTTATCCGCTTCAGCGGGTCGGGTTCCTGGTGGATGGCCTCCGTCATCCTCTTGATGATCTTGTTCATTATCTCTTCAAAGAGGCTGATCAAGATATCATGTTTGTTATTGAAATAGAGGTAGATAGTGCCGTCGGCCACGTTGGCTTCTTGGGCGATCTCAGTTACTTTGGCCTTGTAGAAGCCTTTTTGGGCAAAAATCTTCAACGCCGCCTGGAGAATCTTGTCGCGTTTGTCCGTGGGCCGAGTTCTACGATGGTTATTGTCAGTTTTTACGGTGGTCATAAGACTTTTGACTTTATCCTAAGTTAGAGTAGCTACGAAATAGCTTATGAATGAGCAGTCATTCATTTAGTAACACGGTCTGAAGCCAGTGTCAAGAAGTTTTGATCAAACTCCAGACAGTGAAAGGGCAACGCGGATTAGGAAGGGTGGGAAACAGGCCCCGCCCTCAGTTTTTCCCTACGTCACCAGGGACATTCCCTATCCTTTAAGGTGTATATTCCCTATAAAAATGGTAATTATCCCTATTTACATATAACTTCACAGTCGGTATAATGATTTTTAATGGATATCGCGTCGGACTGAGCTGACTGGCCAGGTGGCCCGCAAGGCCGGAAATAGGCCCCTGGCCAGGCCTAACTCGGGAATATCCAGGTGGGAAGATTGATGGGAAACGACCGCAACCGGACCAATCGGAGGAGCGAAATCCGGTTGCGGCCGTTGTTGAGCTGGGGGTTAGTCGGCGTCTCGGCGCAGGAAAGTGGGGACTTCCAGTTCGTCCTCGTCATAATAGAAATCCGGGGCGGAGCTGGCTTGAGGCGACCTGACATAATTACCTGGGGCGGGTGCCCCTCTTCGGGCGTCCATTTGCGGACCCCGCTGATAGTAGGGTCCGGGCTCTTCGATGGCCCGGCGGCTGACCGCCTGTTTTTCTTTCGTTTGATCCAGGCCTTGACGCCTGGGCCGCAAGACTCTGACAGTTTCGGCCGCGGGTACGGGTATTTCTTCTTCTTTGGAGATGCCGGTGGCGATCACCGTGACGCGGAGTTCGTCGGTCAGGTTTTCGTCTAAGACAGTGCCGAAAATAATGTTGGCGTCTTCGTGGGCTTGCTCATTGATCAGGGACACGGCCTCATTGACCTCATCCAAGGTCATATCGAAACCGCCGGTGACGTTGATTAAAACGCCTCTGGCCCCGGAGATGGTCACGTCGTCCAGCAGCGGACTGGAGATGGCCGCCTGGGCGGCTTCCAGACCCCGGTTGGTGCCGGCTCCGACCCCGGTGCCCATCAGGGCTAAGCCCATTTCGGACATAACCGTCCGGACATCGGCGAAGTCCACATTGATCAGGCCCTGGATCATGATGATATCAGAAATGCCCTTAACGGCAAACAAGAGGACGTCATCGACCCTCTTAAACATTTCCATTAACTTAGCGCCCTTGACCCCCAGGCTGAGGAGCCGCTGGTTGGGGATGGTGATGATGGTGTCCACCACTTCCTTCATAGCCCGGATGCCCTCTTCAGCCACACGGGACCGCTTAGGTCCTTCAAACTGAAACGGCTTCGTGACTACAACCCGGGTAAAGACGCCCAACCCTTTGGGCAATTGGGCTACGGCCGGGGCGGCGCCGGTACCCGTACCACCACCCATTCCGGCGGCGATAAACAGCATATCGGTTTCTCGAAAAGCGTCCTGGATTTCATCTTTACTCTCCAGCGCAGCATTACGGCCGACTTCCGGATTCGCCCCGGCGCCCAGGCCTCTGGTCAGATGAGCACCGAGTTGAATCCGCCGAGAGGACGAAGACGCCTCCAAGGCCTTTAAATCGGTGTTGCTGACGATGAAATCAACTCCTTGTAAGCCGGACTTGATCATGTAATTGACTGCATTGCTACCACCCCCGCCGACGCCGATGACTTTGATTCTGGCCGACATGGGCTCTTTGTCGATGAGTTCAAATTTCATGAGTTCCCCTCCGATTGATAAGATGTCAGGCACAGCCTGGATTCCTTCCTCCCGGTTGTCGAGGCCTGTCTGAGGCGGTCCGGGTGTTCCATAACTCATTTCTAAAATTTTTGCAAGCTCAGTATCCGGGTATGAAGGTATCCTGCGGTAAAGCTTACACGAAGTCCCCAAAAAAAAATTTATCAAAATAGGTCTGACAATTAAGATAGATATGTATCAAACGGTAACCCTTAGATGATATCCTTAAACCACTTTTTCATTCGGCTAACTACCCGATTAAAAGTGTTTTGATCACGAATGCGAAACTTCTTCTCCGGCCGATGTTCCACCCCAAACATGATTAGACCGACGGCCGTGGCATACATGGGACTGTTGATAATATCCACCAGACCGCCGACATTGACAGGATAACCGCGCCTGACCGGCATATTGAAAATCTGCTCGGCCAATTCCGGGACACCCTCGAGCAAAGACGAGCCGCCGGTGATAACCATTCCAGAGGTGATCCGATTGAGGTAGTTAGAACTGACCAGTTCATGGTTGACCAGTTCAAAGATTTCTTCCACCCGGGGTTCGAGGATCTCACCCAAAATCTGGCGGGACAGGCTCCGGGGTTTTTGGCCCCCGATGCTCGGAACTTCGATGGTCTCTCCCTTCTTGATCAAGCTGGACAAACAACTCCCGTATTTCCGTTTGATTCTTTCTGCGTCGGCTTGAGAAGTCCGAAGGCCGACCGCGATGTCTTTGGTCAGGTTATTGCCGCCCAGTCCCACCACGGCGGTGTGTTTAATGGCCTCATCTATGAAAATGGCCACGTCCACCGTACCCCCCCCGAAATCAAGCAACACCGTGCCCAGGTCCATTTCTTCCGGGCTTAAAACCGCTTCGGCGGAGGCCAAAGACTCCAAGACGATGTCACAAACATCGAGTCCGGCCAGGTTGGCGCACTTGATCAGGTTATGAGCTGAGGCCACCGCGCCGGTGACAATATGCACCTTGGCCTCCAGTCGGACCCCGGACATGCCCACCGGATCCTGGATGCCGCTCTGGTCATCCACCAAAAACTCCTGGGGCAGCATATGTATCACTTCCCGATCCATGGGGATGGCGATGGCCTTGGCCGCATCAATAACTCGATCCACTTCGCTGCTGGTTATTTCCCGGCCCTTAATGGCGATGACGCCCTGGCTATTGAAGCTTTTTATATGGCCCCCGGCTATGCCGGTGTACACCTGGGTGATCTCGCACCCGGCCATGAGTTCCGCGTCTTCTATGGCCTTTTTGATTGAAGCCACGGTATTTTCGATGTTGACGACCACGCCTTTCCT
>JADFXK010000172.1:0-509 GCA_015233625.1 Deltaproteobacteria bacterium
CTGTTCTTAGACCAAGCCCCTTCATTATGGGCCGGATCCAACGGCCGTTCCTTACCGTAACTGATCGTGGACAGAGCGTTTCCCGACGCGCCTAATGATATCATGTACTGCTTAGCAGCGTTGGCTCGCCGTTCGCCTAAGGCCAGGTTGTATTCGACCGTACCTCTTTCGTCGCAATGACCTTCGATCTTCACCCTCATGCCTGCGTTATCCTTCATGAATTGGGCTTTTTTACTCAAAATGTCCTTGGCGTCGTCCGTCAATGTGGCGTCGTTATAACCGAAAAGGATGTTTTGATTCTCAAACATCTCTTTCTGGGCCATTTCTCTTAAGCGGGCTTCTTCTTGAAGCTTGGACTCCCGCAAAGCCCTCTCCCTCTCCATTTCTCTCCGGCGCGCTTCATCAGCATCATCCCGAGAAGATGTTTTCATAGATTCATCACCTTCTTTTTGGACTTGCTGCTTGGAGCAGGCGCTAAGAGTAAATAGGGACCCCAACTCAAACAGGGC
>JADFXK010000172.1:554-8666 GCA_015233625.1 Deltaproteobacteria bacterium
TCGGCATCAAAGTTTCACCTCCTTTCAATAAAGTGACTAACTAGTTGAATCATCGTTTAAAACAAACGGTAAAACACGGCCGAAGCCGCAACAAAAAAAGCACCAGCCCAGGTGCGGCGGGTGGTCGGAATTGACTTAAGGAATTTTAAATCCATTGCCCTCTATAAGAGTTGGTTCGTCTGATGTCAAGAAAAAACGACTACTTTCCAGCCGGAGACCAGTTAGGAGCAGACTGTTCCCCAGGCGAGGTGGTAACTTGCATGGGATTATCACCAGTGGCGCGCATCATGTAGATCTGGGCCGCACCCGCCCGGCTGGAGCTGAAGGCAATCATGCTTCCGTCTGGTGACCAGGCCGGCTCCTGGTTGTCGCCGCGTCCCGTAGTCAACTGGGTGACCCCCGATCCTTCCGGAGTCACTGAAAAGATATTGAATCCGTGGGAACTCTTGCCGGTATAGGCTATCCGGTCACCCTTCGGCGACCAGCTCGGGGCGGTATTGTAGTCACCGGAAAAAGTTTTCCGGTGCTGATTGGATCCATCGGCATCCATGACATAGACCTGGGGCCCGCCACTCCGATTGGAAACGAAAGTTATCTTGTGGCCATCCGGGGAAAAGCAGGGAGAGACATCAATCCCTCGATTATCGGTCAGTCTCTTCAGTACGCCGCCATTAGTGTCTATCAAGAAGATATTGGGCGACCCATCCAGGTTCATGGATACGGCCAGAGAATTCCCGTCAGGCGACCAGGCGGGCGAAATGTTCAGGCTGGCCCTGGTGGCCAGTTTTCGCTTGGCCCCGGAAGAGGTGTCCTGAATGTAAATACACGGTTGTCCCGAGGCGTAAGAAGCATAGGCGATGCGCCGTCCATCCGGTGCCCATCGAACCGATAGAGATATGGAATTCAAGTCGGTCAACTGCCTGACTTCGCTCCCGTCAAAATCGGTGACGTAGATTTCCTTATTGCCCCGACGGGCTGAAACGAAGGCGATCTTGGCGTCGAAGAAACCTTTTCGCCCGGTCAACGCCTCCATGATATCATTGGCCAGGTGGTGAATAATCCGCCTGTGGTCTTTGACATCACCCGTATATCGTTTGCCCAGGACTTGAGAACCCTTAAATACATCGTAAAGCCGGGCTTCCACCACCAGGTCTCCGCCCCGGACTTCATATGTTCCCTTGACCAGCAATTCGGCCCCGACGAATGACCAATCACGGAAGGAAATATCACTGGCATTCATTCCGGTGGATCCGGACTTCTCAACAAAAGTACGGGGATCCAGTACCTTAAAGTATCCAGTCATACTCAGATCGTTAGACAGAATCTCAGCCGAGGGCAGACGAGGCGAAGAATCACCGCGCGATCCATCAGCGCTACGAAAGTCTGGGATAGCGATGGGAAATTGTCTCATAATGGGCGAGTCTATGTTGATATAGACCCGGTCGTCGGCCTTAGCCCGCAGGGGGGATATGATCCCGGCGATAATGAATAAGGCAGCCAGGAACTTAAACAATGAAAATCCCGAAAATGGACCTTTGATGGATTCCAATTTCTCGGCAGAAAATCTGGCCGCCGATCGGGAGCAGCGAAAGAGCGAAGATGGTATCTTGGTCATGGTCATTAGGGTCATAGGTCTGGTCGTTGTTAGTGCGTTTCGGTTCAGTTAAAAACGATGGATTCTTTTGGATAAGTCATAGGACTTGCATCCATCACATTTTTTTGGCGTCCGCCAGGTGGAAACGAACGCCTACTTCCAAGAATTTTCTGGTATAGCCTTGAGGTAATGGCGGTAACGGGGATGACCGTTTGATCGCCTTCATGGTTGAATCGTCAAAGTACTCGTCGCCGGATTTCTTCTCGAACCAGGCGTCATCAACCCGGCCGTCCTGCATAATCCGAATAACCACGACGGCTTCCAGGAGGTTACGCTTTTTAACCATATTTTCCGGCACAATCCAATTGTTCCGGACTTTATTCCAAACTTCGACGTAATAGAGCTTGAATTTCAGCCCGACGCCGCCGCCCATATCCTCCCCGGACCCGCCGGCATTTTGACTTGGCCCTCCAGGACCCCGGCCTGGACCGCCGCCGGGCTGGACCACTCCGCCGGATTTGGCCCTAACCTTCTTTTCAATCCCGGCAATGGCCGAATCAAGTCCCTTTTGCTGCTCGATCCCGGCGATCGCCGAGTCAATCCCCTGCTGCTGGCGCTGCTGCCGCTGGATCTTGGCGATAGCTGAAGATATGCCTTTGTCTCGGGTCTTGTCATCGACCTCATCATCATCCGAGGCCGTGCCTTTATCCTTTTGCTTGACTTTAGATTCTGCCTTGGGCTCAGATTTAGACGCGACCTTCGACTTCGGTTCCGGTTTAGCTTCGGGTTTCGGTTCCGGCTTTGGCTCGGGTTTCGGTTCCGGTTTCGGTTCCGGTTTTTTCGGCTCTGGCTTCGGTTTCGGTTTTGGCTCCAGTTTGGGTATCGGTTCCGGTTTCGGCTCGGGTTTCTTGGGTTCCGGTTTCGGTTCCGGCTTCTTCGGTTCCGGCTTGGGCTCAGGTTTCTTGGGTTCCGGTTTCGGCTCGGGTTTCTTGGGTTCCGGCTTGGGCTTAGGCTTTTTGTCCTGAAGATTCTTTATGGCCTCGTTAAGCAGCTTGGCCGAATCAGGGGGTGTTTTAGCTTGTTCTTTTTTTAAGGGAATTCGTTTAACTTCCTCCTGAGCTTTCTTTTCCGGCGCCTTGGGGATCGGGATTAATTCAGACCCTTTTTTGGCCACAGAAGTCTTGGCAGCCGGTTTCTCCATGTCTTCAGTCTGCTCTTCCTTCGCCTGCGCCCGTCTCATCTCTTTATGGGGACCGCCGGCCGGTGGGGGATTAGACTTTCCCGTTGACAGACTGACCAGGTCAACCACCATCGGATCAATTAATACAGGTGGCTGGCTTAAGAAGTGAGGCTGAAGCAAAAAAAGGGCAAAGATCGCCGCGTGAAACAAGATGGACACCCAGAGGGTGTGGATCAGTTTTTCTTCCGATTGGCTGTTCCCATAAGGCGGACTAACGGCGGCGCTCATCTTTTTTCTTTGTTTCCAATGGCTCGGTCACCATCCCCAGCTTTGTGACCCCAGCGGCCCGGATCTCGGCCATGACCTGGACCACATAGCCATAGGGAAGTGACTCGTCTGCCCGAAGAAAAACTTCTTTATTGGTTCTTGTTTCTAAAACCCGCTGGATCTTAAGTTGGAGACTGGCCATATCTACCTGAAACTCATCGAGCAGAATCTTTTTATCCCGGCCAATGGTCACCACCAGACGTTCCTGCTCGGCGCTAGGCATGGCGGTTGATTCGGTTTGAGGCAGTTTCACATCCACCCCTTGCGTCATCATGGGCGCCGTGACCATAAATATAACCAGAAGAACCAACATCACGTCAACCAATGGCGTGACGTTTATCTCCGACACCAATCCTTTGCTGGATCCACCATTCCCTTGCATGCCGTCAAATCCTCCAGTCAGGCTCGGGGCCAACCGGTAGTTAGACGATCTTCGGCTGCCCGGCCTTTTTCAACTCGTTGCGCTCGATAATATTTAGGAAATCGGAAGAAAAATTGTTCATCACCGTCTCTATGACTTTAACCTTGCTGGAATAATAGTTATAGGCGATAACCGCCGGAATGGCGGCGGCTAACCCGGCGGCCGTGGCAATCAGGGCCTCGGAAATACCGGGGGCCACCACGGCCAGATTGGCCGAACCCCGCAGTCCAATTCCCCGGAAGGAAGCCATAATCCCCCAGACCGTGCCAAACAACCCGATGAACGGGGTGGCGTTGCCGGTCGTGGCCAGAAAAGGCAAGGCCCGTTCCAGCTTAGTTATCTGATTCGTCACTGTGCTGCGCAGGGCCCGGCGGATATTGTCCAACCCACCCATCATCGGCACTGCCGCCAGGGCTGAGGCGTCCAACGCCTCCTTCTCACTCCACATTCTCTTGATCTTGGTCAATTCCAGATAACCCACCCGAAAGATTTCGGCCAGTGGGCTATGGGTGAATTGTTTGGATTCATTATAGGCCGCAGCCAGGCTCTTGCTCCCCCAAAATATCTCCAAAAACTTCTGAGTTTCGCCCTGGGCCTTGCGCAGCATTTGAAACTTCATAAAGATAATGGCCCAGGAGACCACGGAAAAGGATAGCAGCAAGAACAAAACCAACTTAACTACCGGCCCTGCCGTAAGCACCATTTGGATGATATCCGCTTCGGAGGCGGCCAGAGGAGCTGGTGTTTGGGCCACGACGAAATTAATCACTTCTGAGCTGAGCATAGATCTTATTTCCCGAAATAGATTGAGTATTATTTACAATCCTGGGTCGGAAGGCATTCAATCCAGGCGGGGTGTTTTATCGAGGCTTCACTCCTCGGAATTTGCTTCTTAACAACTGTCAATTACTGATCATCAGGCCCGGAGATCGCCCGTCCGGTATAAATATCAGCCCTTGGGCCCACGGCCATCCCGCCCAGGTTATTTTCCCCTGGACTTCAACCAGGTGACCACCTCGGGCAACACCCGGCTGGCCGATTCGTTGATCACCAGGTCGGAAATTGTCTGAGATAACACGGTCGGCTCCAGATTAATCTCGACCACGTAGGCCCCATGGTTCTTGGCCGTAACCGGGATCATGCTGGCCGGGGCGACTACGGCGGAGGTCCCGATGACCATAATCAGGTCACAAGAGTATGCCGCTGTTTGAGCCTGGGTACTGGCTTCATAGGGAATTGTTTCCCCAAAAAATACGACGTCGGGTTTCAGCACTCCCATACACTCACACCGGGGCGGTAAAGTATCCAGTGGTATGTCCCGGTTGGAATATTTCCGGCCGCCATCCAGGCAAACCAGCATCTTCCCGTTACCGTGGAATTCAACGTCCTGCTTACTCCCGGCTTCCTGGTGAAGCGAATCCACGTTCTGGGTGATAATACACTTGAGCAACCCCATGGACTCCAGCTCGGCCAAAGCCGTATGGGCCGGATTTGGTTTGGCCCGGACTAACAGGGTATCCAGTTCCTTAAGCATCCGCCAGACCTTGCCCGGATTGTTATGAAACGACTGGATATGAGCGTATTCCATGGGGTCATATTCGGCCCACAATCCTTGACTGCCCCGGAAGGCCGGAATACCACTTTCTACCGATATGCCAGCTCCGGTCAAGGCGATGGTGTTCTTAGCCCGGGCCAGCCTGTCGGCCAACTGCAAATATTTTGGGTCCAAAGGTCCCTCCCTGCCACGGGCTACAAAATTCTTCCCAGGCCGGCTGATTGCACCGGGGTATGGCGAAGGGTGTGGGCTGAGCGACGCAGCCTGCTAATTTAACAAATAAAAATACGACATAAATGGTCCCTGACTGTTTTCAATCCGCGAAGTTACCACTCCGATAAATGAGTGTCAATGCTTTTTCATTAAGAATGCCTGGAAATGAAACGTTGTTGCCGGCTTGCCCGCATCTGGGCCATTGGTTTTCCGGTAGTTTTTTCTGTCTGTGACAAATATTCCAACGCAGCATACCCAAAGCTGGACCAGGACCACGGCGAAGCGAGATGACCAGCCGACCGGACCTCAACTTCAAAAATTTTCTTTTCATTTCCTACAATTTTTGCTATCTTTGACAGATCGGGTGTCGTGTCACCACCCGCCTCGGGTCCGCTTTCGATTCGCAGGATGCTTCGGCGCAGGCACAGATGACGGACCGGTTAAGGAAGTAAACCCTTATATTGATGGAAAGGGTCAGATCATGTTGACCTTACAACAAACAGAGTCATTGAAGTCGGCTTTCGGGTTGCAATCCGTGCCGCTGATTGAAGTGCTGGAGAGTCTGGGTGCTCAAGTCGCGGCTCAGTTATCAAGCGAATTAGCTACAAAAGCCGACATCGCCGAGATCAAAGGAAGCATCAACACCCTGCGGGAGATGTCTAAGAGGGACAGCGAAGAAGTTAGAGGTGAACTGAAGGCTGACATTGCAGCGCTTGAAGGGAAGCTAAGAAATGATATCACTGCGCTTAGAGGGGAACTTAAAAAGGACGTCACTGAGCTTAGAGGGGAACTAAAGTCCATCAGCCTCTTGATGAAGACTCTCATCGGTCTGGTCATCTTCGGCGTCAGCTTTTTCAGCCCTGTGGGTCTAAAGTTGCTCGAATACGCCCTTAAAGGGATAAAATAAAAGCGGATTCAGCGTTCAGAGGCCGTCTGTGGTTTGGTCTCTGCCTTCACGTTTTTGAACTCTGATTTCGCTGATTAATTTGATTTCGCTGACTTATTAATTGACCACGGCGGAGCAAGGAACACAATCATGGCCTTTATTCAATCAGGGTAATCAACGCCAATCAGCGAAATCATAGTTCAAAAACGTCAATTGTAATCGTTCAAAGCATAATTACCCGGCTATCCCTTAACCTCCGCCAACATCCCCTCCAACTCCGCCACTTCCCCATCCCGCCGATGATACCCCGTCTCAGCCACCAGCTTCTTCCCTTTATCCAGATATTCGCGGACTCGTTCCAAATTTTCCTGGTCCACGCCATGGTTCCCCGCCTCCTTGGCCGCCGCATATCGGGCCATCCCCAATCGGCCGGACTCCAAATAATAATCAGCCTGAAAGAGCTTCATCTCACCCCATTCGGATATCTCTCACACCTCATCCAAATCCGCCTGGGCCAAAGGAAACAAGCCTTGCGTCCGATAACACGCCGCCCGGGCCAGCAAGCCGAGGGGCAATGAGTCTTGCGTCCCGGCTTTCCGCAAGCCATCCGCGGCTTGATTCAGGTAACCCATCGCCTCGGTAAATTCATTGCGCCCATCCGACGGGGCCAAGAGCCAACAGGCGCGGCCCAGGGGGAGGCTATCCAGAGCGATATCGGCGAGCCATCCATTGCGACGGGATATCTCGATAGCCCGATTGGCTCGCTCGAAGGCTTCACCGTATCGGCCCTGAGACAATAGCAGATCACAAAACAGAAAACCTCGATATGAGTAGAGGAACGGTTCGCCGAGATTCGATTTCTTCTGTGATGCCTCAGCCTCATGGAACAACTTCTCGGCTTTTATCAATTTTCCGGCCAGATGATGGGCCTGCGCCAGGTGGGCGCAGCTGCCAGCCAGCACATAGTCGTTCCCGGCTAACACGGCATAACTGACACCACGTTCGGCATAAATCACCGCTTGTGGAATATCACCCAAGGATAGCCATACGTCACAGAGATCTCGGGCGGCTCTTGAGGCGTAATAATTATCGCTGAGGTTGATACGCAAACCCAATCCGGCGCTGAAAACCGGCGCGGCTTCCTTTATCCGCCCCAGCGCCTTCAGCCGGAACCCTGCCTGCCCTAAGAGGAATGCCTTGTCCCGTTCGCTTAATCATTTCGCCAGCTTAGTCCAGGGAGTCTCAAAAAAATGGGACACAGCCGCCAAATCAGCCGCGTAGGCGCCGAGCTTTCTGGTGCTGAAGGCCTCGTTTCCTCTATCTATTTGCTTCTGATATACTTCATCCAAAGTTTCCGGATACCTGACGGCCCGGCAGCCATGGCCTACGGCCTGATAAAGGGGCTCCATTTCTTCCAGGGTGTCGGGGAATTCTTTCTTGGGCAGGCGCTTGAAGTACTCATACAACCGGCTGTGGGCCTCCGTCCAGGCCGTGGAGTTCAGGGCCTTCAGCCTTTCGCCGAAATATTCTCGGACCAGGGGGTGGCAGTCCAGCACGTCTCCTTCGGTGGTTGATTTGGGGGCCAACAGACGCAGATAGCGGAGGTTGTTTTTGGCAACTTGCCACTGATCGCGAGCGAGACAATGCAACCTTTCCGTTAGGCCAGGAATAGGAGGGGCGGCCTTGATCGCGTCAATGGCTCCTTCTGGGGCGGGCCGATCGAACAAGCCCATCACGTACAAGATGTCCAGCTCCGGTCGGCCCTGCAGCCAATCTTCATACGCTTTCATGACCCTCCGGGCATGATCACCCAGCCGCTCCTCGCTAATGAGTTGCGGGATCAAATCTCGCTTTAGAATATCCCCGCCATGCTCCACGGCCAGGTAACGGCCCAGCAAGGTCAGGGCCAGGGCGTGCCCGCCAAAATCCCAGGAAG
>JADFXK010000173.1 GCA_015233625.1 Deltaproteobacteria bacterium
TGGGTTCGCTGGTGGACCAGACCACGGCCGGGAAACCGATCAGATTTGTGGAAGGTGTGGCCAAACTGGTGGTCGTCATAGAGGACCAAGATGAAGTTTTGACCGGCCGGGTGACCCTCCATCATCAGGGTGAAGAATTTTCCGATATCACCATGCTGACTAGAAATCACGCCTTTTCTCAAGGCCTGGTATTCCGGATTCAACCCGTCAGAGAGCAGCCGACCACCCTAAAGCTTTTTGAAACGACATTCAGCCTGGCCCAAATTGAAAAATATCTTTCGCTTCTGTTCTCCCTTTTTCACAACATATCGGTTCGCTATAAGGACTATCGGGTTGTGGCCGGGGCTCCCAAACACACCCAGCCCACGCTTATCTTTGAAAAAATAGATTCGAATAATGCCCTATATCTTCGGGTGACCAATTCATTGCCTGGGTTTGATTCCGATTTTTTTGAACAATATGATATTAATAGAATAAGTTTGCTAAATGACCTGGACAAAAACATTATTGTCAGCGAGATCATCCCGGGGGAATTATATGCCTCATTTGATGAACTGGAGAAACTGCTCAAAAAATATCGAAAATCTACCAACCATGGGAGCAACTACTTCATCGAGGACAATTTGTTTATTATTGATGAGCAGTTGGCCAAGCAATTTGTTTATGGTGAATTGCCTAACCTGATCAGCCGATACGTCATACTGGGCGCTCAGCGGCTTAAGCCTTATAAACTCAAAACCGTATCTCCCTCGCTCCAGTTGTCCTTATCCCATGGCCTGGATTTTCTTGAGGGTGATGTAAATTTAGAAATCGAAGGGCAAACATTTTCACTTTTTGAGGTGCTGACTCAATATAAGAAGAATTCTTACGTCCAACTGAACGACGGGGTGCATGCCATCATTAACCCCGGCTACCTGGATAAGCTGCAAAGACTGTTTAAGAAGCAAAAGGAGAAAGTCAGGGTATCGTTTTTCGACCTGCCCATTGTCGAAGAGTTGATTGATGAAAAGATCGCCGCAGAATTTTTCCCTAAATCCAGGGAGATATTCTTAGGTTTTAATAATATTAAGAATTTTATCTTTGAATTCCCGGTCTTGAATGCTCATCTGCGGGAGTATCAGAAGCAGGGGTATCAGTGGATCAAGTATCTCCAGCAGCATGGACTGGGCGGGTGCCTGGCCGACGATATGGGTTTGGGGAAAACGATCCAAACCATTGCTCTGCTCGCCTCCATTTATCCTGAAGAAAAGAAATGCACCATTATTATCATGCCGAAAAGCTTGCTGTTCAACTGGGAAGTAGAGATAAACAAATTTAAACCGGAGCTTACCTATTATGTCTATCATGGCGCCAATCGTGACCTCACGGAAGCTAAGAGCAAGCACCTCATTTTGACCACCTACGCCATGGTTCGCAACCATATCAAAGAGTTTCAAGAGGAAGAATTTTGTTACATCATCCTGGACGAATCTCAAAATATCAAAAACCTGAATTCTCAGGCGGCCAAAGCGGTGATGCTCTTGAAGTCCAAACATCGCTTAGCCCTGAGCGGCACACCGCTGGAAAATCATCTGGGTGAACTCTATTCCCTGTTTCGTTTTCTTAATCCGGCCATGTTCGGTTCCGCGGAGGATTTTAATAGATATTATGCGGGCCCCATTCAACGCGATAACGACAAAGACGTTATGCGGGAATTAAGAAAGAAGATCTATCCTTTTATTCTCAGGCGGCTGAAGCGCGATGTGCTGCAAGACTTGCCGGACAAGATTGAACAAACGCTATTTGTTGAAATGACGCGAGAACAAAAAGTTTTTTATGAACAACGAAGATCCTTTTATTATCAGACCGTCAAATCTCAAATCGCCCAAAATGGGGTTCAAAAATCACAGTTTTTCATTCTTCAGGCCCTTAATGAACTTCGCCAGATCGCGTCTATTCCGGAGGCCAAGAGTGATCGTCATATTATTTCCCCAAAGCGTGAAATCATTATGGAAAATTTATTAGATATTCTGGCCAACAATCATAAGGTCCTAATTTTTGTTAATTATCTTCAGGCGATCGATTGTTTGTCCGAAGATTTCGAGAAAGCCGGCATTGACTACTTGATCATGACGGGAGCCACCCGTGACCGGAAAGAAGTGGTGCAAAAGTTCCAGGATGACGACACCGTCAAGGTGTTTCTGATGACTCTTCGGACCGGGGGCCTCGGTCTTAACCTGACGGCTGCGGATTATATCTTTATTTTTGACCCCTGGTGGAATAAAGCGGCAGAAAATCAGGCAATTGACAGATCACATCGAATTGGCCAGGATAAAACGGTGTTTAGCTACAAACTGGTCACAAAACACACCATTGAGGAAAAAATCATAGAACTTCAGAAAATTAAGACAAACCTGTTTGAAAGCTTAATCTCCAGCGACGATTCGGCCATAAAATCATTTGATGAAAAAGATGTTGAGTTTATGTTGGGAGCTTAACATGAACAAATATATGGTGCTAAAAAAACTGGCACCGCCGGCCCTAAATCCGGTGGAAGAAATAATCAACCTGGACTATACTGTTGATGTCTTAAAAAAATTGCATAAACGGTATGTTGAAGACGTCATGCGAGAAGCCGGTGCCTCCCGGTCAGAAATTATGTCCGTTAATAAGATGGCCAAAATCGACCTGGTCCGCGTCCTGGCCAGGGTGTTGACGGATAAATCGCTCTTTGAACGTTTATGGTCGCATCTATCCGATAATGTAAAGAAAGTGTTGGAAGTGGTTGTTTGGGAAGGGGGTGCTCATGACGTCCGGCTTCTCGAAAAGAGATTTCGCCTCAAAATAGTTGATCATGAAAAAAAAGGACATATGATCGTAGCCACTTATCTGAATGAGGACTTCCTGATATTTAAGTTTGACAAGAGTTATAGCAACTATTCCTACTACAGTGAGCCCTCCTTTTACCTCTACCTCCCACCGGGGATAAAAAAAATAATCAAAGGGTTCTTGCCCTTACCGTCTGGATATAACATCACCCCAGTCAATGAGTCTGTCAACACCAAGTTCGCTTTTACAGATCAAAATCACATCTTGACCCAAATAAAGCTCTTCTGGCGCTATATCCGACAGGGGAATATCAAGTTTTCCAAAGCCGGTGACCGGCCCCTGGCCAGCTCGATCAAACAGATGGCCTTATATTGCGATGTTCAAGAATTTTATAATCATAAGGGCTTGGAATATCTCAGGACCCGGTTGTTGCTTGATTTCTTAATCGTCGCCCCGGGTGATGGCTTTATCAATGATGCTCCGACCTTTTTAAAGCGACTGGTCGGTGATTTCTTAAATTCTAAACATATGGAGGAATACCGGCTGGGTGATCTAATCTTGCATCTGGGCGGTATGAATCTTGACCATAATATGTCCCGCGAAAAAAAGATCCGCAGTTCCATCTCAAAAATATTGAAGGCCTTACCGATGGCTGAATGGGTGTCCATTGATAATGTCGTCAGCTTTGCTTTATATCGGGAATTATTTCTGGATGTGGTTTCCAGGACAGGGGCTCATCCGTACTATATGGCCAAGTATAAGGTGGGTAATTATCACCGGCACGAAAGAACCTTTGTGATTGAAATAACATATAAAGAGATCGTAATCGTCCCTCTGCTTAAGGCAGTTATGTTTCTTTTCGCCGGCCTGGGGCTACTCGACGTGTCTTACGGCTTACCCCGGAATGAGTTGTTCCAATCAAAGGATCTTGAATACCTGTCTGTTTTTGACGGCCTAAAATACGTCCGTTTGACCAGCCTCGGCAGTTACGTCTTGGGAATGACAAAGAAATGGGAAGTGGTCACGGAAGAGGAGGAAAACGCCCGGATTATTTTGGATGAGAACAGGTTACTAATCAGTGTTGAAGGAAAAGACAAACTGAAAGAAATGATGTTGGCCAAGGTCGCGCACAAGATAACGGATCACTTTTATAAGGTGGATTACGCCTCTTTCTTAAAAGGCTGTGCTTCTCACCAGGACGTTTTGAACCGGGTGGCGATGTTCAAGGAAGAGATTTCTTCGGAGCCGCCGCCGGCCTGGCAGCGGTTTTTCGATGAAATTGTAAACAGAATTAATCCCTTAAAGGCCAAAAAAACCATGGCCGTGTTCCAGTTGAAACCAGACAAAGAGCTTCTATCGCTGATGGTGACGGATGAGATATTAAAACAACATATTATTAAAGCTGAGAACTATCTAGTCGTGATTGAGTCGAATAACCTGAACAAAGTCAATAAGAGACTTGAAGAATTCGGCTACTTTATTGATCACGCCTAATCTCCATGAAGTTTCTTCTCTGGGATGATCCGATGCGGGGTTCCAGGGCCTTGTGTTTTTTAAGTAGAAATCCCTTGCCTCCTAATCACAACTCATATAAAATGCCGCGGTGATGGGCTCAAGACCCGGCCCGGTAGCAGCCAGTGCCCCAACTAATAACCAAAGTGCTCACCGTCAGGACGCTGATTAACGCTTCATCTTGGTATTAATGGATAAAAATTCAAGCTAGCCGCTGACGAAATGATCATCCGCTGCATGTTTGGCCGTGTGCCGCGTCCTGGCCGTCAGCTTTTCATCGGAGCAAGGTCTATGACAGCTTCTCCTCAATTGGACCGGACGCCAGATTTAGCCGCGGCCATCCAGCGGATTAGTGGGATTGCTTTCCCTGACCTACCCCAGGATATTTGCCGGGCCGCGGTCGAAGACCTATCTTTTTCGAGATGTTCCTTGGTCATCCCAGATTCGGATAACCGGCAAATTACTCTCTTCTACTGTTTTCCTCTACCGTTTGACGGAGAACCTTTCCCCCCGCCCCACGAGGCCTTAGAGAGCAGATATCTGGATTGGACCGCCCGGGAGTTTTCGCCCGTTCTGCGGCCAGGCCGGTTTTGTGAGGCTGCTCTTTTTCCCTTAATTGCCGGGGATGAGATCATCGGGGCTCTGGAATTGGAGTTACCCGACCTGCAGATTTTGTCCGACCAAGACATAGCTATCGCCACCGCCTTTGCCTCCTTTTCCGCCATTAAAATCAAGAACCATGTCCTGACCCGCCAGATAGAAGAGATTTCCGCCCAGTTCGAAACCATGTTCGATGAAGCCAATGACGCCATCTTTTTGCAGTCGTTTGAAGGGGATATCCTGTATACGAACCGCATGGCCCAAGAACTCCTGGGCTATACTGAAAATGAATTGAGCACGCTTAAGTTGATCGATATTCTGCCACCGGCCTTGGCCAGACAATTACCTGAATTACAGGAGCAATTAACCAATTCCGGTAGTTTTTTCGGTGAATCCGTCTACGTCCACAAGGATGGGGCTCACATCCCGGTAGAAGTATCGGCCAGGGCGGTCGAAGTTCAGGAGCAAAGGTGTATCTTGTCCTTTGTCCGGGATATCGTGGAGCGAAAATTTTTAGAAGACGTCCTGATCGAGCGGGCCAAGCGAGCTAACGTGATTAAGCGGTTCGCTGTTCGGACTGTTTCTACCCTAGACTACGAAGATTTCTTGAAACGACTGGTCGAGGTGGTGAGGGAGATTTTTAGGGCGGATCGCGCTTTTATGGATTTCCCTTTTGATCCTCAGGCGAGCGAGTTCAAAGCCCACTACATCTCTTCTGCACCTAGATTCGCCCCCCGCCAAACCAAGAAATCAGTCCGGTCATTTCGGATTGCCCCCTTCGCGCCGATCATACGTCGCGCTCTGGACGCTGAGGGGCCGGTTTCCGTGGTTTCCCCTGATCCTTTGCTTGATAATGATATTTTCCGAAAGCTTCAGATTCAGTCTACTCTCCACCTGGTTTTGCGCCCCAACAATAGCGATGCACCCTGGGGTTTGACCCTGGTTCAGTGTGAATATCCTCGCGTTTGGGCCAAAGAGGAGATGTCGTTATTGGAGGAGATTGGGCTGCTGGCCACCCTGGCTTTGCAAAACGTGTTGCTCTATCGTGATTTGGAGGAAAAAAACCGGGAACTGGACGCTTTTGTCTATACGGTGTCCCACGACTTAAAGACTCCGGTGGTCTCGGCCGGTGGTTTCGCCAACCTGATCAAACGCCGCTACACCGGACGCATGGAGGCCAAAGACCTGGCCATCCTTGACCGAATCATTGGGAGTATGGCCCGGATGGAAGCTATGATCGGAGGATTATTGCAACTCTCCCGGGCTAACCGCCAACTTGATGAGCTTGAAGATGTCGATGTCAGGAAATTGATTTATGAAGTGCTCAATGAATTGTCTCCCTTGATCGAAGAAAATTGGGCCCAGGTGAAGGTGCTTGACGATTATCCGGTGCTGAAAATGGAGAAAACCAAGCTCTACCAGGTGTTCCAAAATCTGATCGGTAATTCGCTTAAGTATTGTGACGTTAAACGTATTCCGGAGATAATCATAACCTGCCGGGAACTGGACTCTGAGTATATCGTAGCCGTGTCCGACAACGGCCGGGGCATCCCCCAGGCATTCCAAGAGCATATTTTTAACGTCTTCGACCGGTCCGGCGCGCCGGAGGGTATCTCCGGCACCGGGGTAGGCTTAGCCATCGTCAAAAAGATAATCGAATCATGGAAAGGGCGGATATGGCTGGAGAGCGAACCGGGGGCCGGTGCCACTTTCTATTTTTCCATCCCGATATCTGCCCGGGCCGACAAAAAATCTTGATCTATCACACCTTGGGGCAGGAGGGGGCGATGGGTCACCCGGGCCGAATGAAAGCAAAAAATAAGTCCGACATAGAGGAAACGGAGAAAGAAAGATAAGGGCACAGCCAGTCATACGCAACGTTCTTAGGCCGCTGCACCTCCTTATGTTGTGCTTTTCACAATTATTATCATTTAACGGATTCTTGGACAGAGAAAGGGCGAAATGGAACGACTGCGAAAATACATGTTGACCTGGAGGCCGGATATCTCGAGATGGCGTTTCTTCTTACTGGCTCTGCTGCTGGCCGGCGCGTTGATGCTGCTTATCTTCTCGGGATGTAAGGAGGACAAAAAATCTGCCGAAGCCCAAGAAGCCAGATCCAATGAGCCGCCGGTCATGGTGGTCGTGACCAAAGTCATTCAACAAACCGTGCCCATCTATCTAGATTTTGTGGCTCGAACCGAAGCCAAAGAAACAGTGGATATTAAGGCCCGGGCGGAGGGCGTTTTGGAGCAGAAGGCCTTTAAGGAAGGGACGAAAGTAAAAAAGGGTCAGCTCCTTTATGTTATCGACCCGAGGCCGTATGATGCCAAACTAAAAAGTTCCAAAGCCAAATTGGCCAGCGCCAAAGCCGCCATTGACCAGGCCAAGGCCAATTTGAATAAAGCCAAACAAGATGTCGCCCGGCTTACGCCTTTGGCTAAACAAGACGCCGTGCCGCAGCAGGACCTGGACACCGCCGTCGCCAAAGAACAGACGTCCGCAGCCGACCTGACTCAGGCCTATGCCGGAGTGGATGAAGCCAAGGCCATGGTTACCCAAGATGAACTTAATTTAGGCTACTGCACCATTCGTTCCCCATTGGACGGATTGATCGGCCGGACTAAGGTCAATGTCGGCAACCTGGTGGGCCGCAATGAAACCACCCTCCTGGCCACGATATCCTCCATCGACCCCATTTGGGTTAGCTTTGCCATCAGTGAGGCTAGTTATCTCTATTTTGCCAAGAAAGTGGATATCGAGGGTCCGACGCCGCCGGTCGAAATGGTTTTGGCCGATAACAGTACCTATCCTTATAAAGGTAAAACCATAATTGGGGATCGCGCCGTGGACGTAAAGACCGGGACCATCAGCCTGGTGGCCGAGTTTCCCAATCCAAATGGATTAATTCGTCCCGGTCAATTCGCCCGCGTGCGTATCCCGGCCGAACAAGCCAAAGATGCCTTGCTGATCCCTCAACGGGCCGTATCCGAACAGCAAAACGCCAAGATCGTCTATGTCGTCACTCCCGACAATAAGGTGGCCTTGCGGACCGTTGTTTTGGGCGACCGGTATGAGAATATGTTTATCATTAAGGAAGGGGTTAAGGCCGGAGAACGAGTGATCGTGGAGGGTCTGTTGAAAGTGCGGCCCGGAGCGGTGGTTAAGCCCACTGATAAACCGATGACCGAAGAAAAGAAGGGACAATAAATCTATGGCTAAGTTTTTTATTCATCGTCCCGTCTTCGCCATGGTGATTTCTCTGGTCATCCTGATCGCCGGCGGGCTAAGCCTGACGGGGCTGCCCATCGCCCAATACCCTCAGATCACGCCCCCCACTGTGTCGGTGCAAATTATCTATCCAGGGGCCAACGCTGAAACCGTGGAACAATCAATTGCCACCCCAGTCGAGCAGGCGGTTAACGGCGCCGAAAACATGATCTATTTTACATCGAAGAGTTCCAATGACGGGATGTATCAACTTACCTGCACCTTTAAAGTCGGCACCAATCTCGACATCGCCAACGTGGATATTAATAACCGGGTCAACAAAGCCTCATCGTCTCTGCCTCCCGATGCCGTGTCCTCCGGCATTTCCGTGAATAAACAGTCCCCCGACATGCTCATGGTCATCAGCGTTCTCTCTCCGGATAATACCTATGACGACCTTTTCCTGAGCAACTATGCCTCGATTAATATTGTGGATGCCGTGGCCCGGACTCCGGGAGTGGGGAGCACCCAGA
>JADFXK010000174.1 GCA_015233625.1 Deltaproteobacteria bacterium
CCCGCTTTCATACTTGAACAGGCTGTAGGCCCCATTACCGGCAATTAGAGCGACCACTTCTTTAAAACCGCCGACGCCGGTGGGGTTGGAGGACAGCACTTCGATTTTGAACCGCTTGATCTCGGCGTATCGGGAGTACATCCGGAATAAGTCACCAGCAAACAAACCCGCTTCATCACCACCCGTTCCAGCCCTGATTTCTAAGATGATGTTCTTGTCATCAATCGGGTCCTTGGGCAAGAGAAGGGCCATCAAGTTTTGTTCGATTTCAGTTAAGCGGGCCTGGAGTTGGTGAAGTTCTTCTTTGGCCAGGTCCCGAATATCGGCGTCCTCATCCCGCAACAAGCTGTTGTTTTCGTCGATCTCTTTGGCTAACTCCTGATAATGCCGAAACGAACTGATAAGTGGAACCAACCCGGAATGTTCCTTGGCGTATTTTTGATACTTCTCCTGGTCGTTGATCACCTGGTGGTCGCTTAACAGCCCTTCCAATGTCTTGTACCGATTTTCGATTTCAGTTAATTTTTGCGTCACGTTCATATGTTGATTCCGCCGGATGAGTCAAATAGAGGAGAAACAGGACCGCCGCGGCGGCCATGTTTTCTCACTTGCCCCAAAAAAGTGGTAAGATAGTTAGATTAGTTAAGATGGATGTGGCTCGGATTCAGGGGTTTCCATGAACAAAACGGTGGATAGGGCCTTGATGGCGATCTCAAGCTGGTCATCAGACGGTTCTCGGGTCGTTAGCTTTTGGACCCACAGGCCCGGTCGGCTGGTTAAGCGAATAAGCGGGTGCTGGGAATTGCGGCCGCTTAACTTAATGAATTCATAAGAAATACCGGCAATAGGGAACATCAGAAAAATTTTCACCACGATGTAAATAAGGTTCATAATTAACTTTGACGCCCCGGCTGGCTTGGGAAAGAATGGAAATGTCACTGAAAAAATAAAAATACTTAAGACGATGACGATGACGATGAATGAGGTTCCGCAGCGCGGGTGCATAGTCGAATATTTACGGGCATTCTCGACGGTTAAGGCTTCACCGGCTTCATAGGCGTAAATTGATTTGTGCTCGGCGCCGTGATACTCAAACACCCGGCGGATATCTTTCCATAACGAAATGAGCCAGATGTAGCCAATGAAAAATGCCACCTTGATGACCCCGTCGACTACGTGGAAAGACAACGAGCTGACATCCGAGTTGGCTCCGATGGATGACAGAAGTATTCCCGATAGATAATGGGGAAGAACTAAGAAAAGAAGCAACCCCAAGCCCATGGCTGAGGCAATAGAGATGAAAATCGCCCAGGAAGTCATTTCCTTACTGATATCTTCTTCCTCAAGAGCTTGATTGGCGGAAAAAGTAAGGGCCTGGATGCCGTTTATCAGAGTTTCCAGCAATACCACGGTTCCTCTGAGAAAAGGCAGCTTAAGAAAGGGCCATTTTTCGGAGATCGATTTCCAAGGCTCTTTCTTGACGGCTATTTCACCGTTCGGCTTCCTGACAGCGACGGCCAGAGATTTGGGGGCGCGCATCATAACCCCTTCAATCACTGCCTGGCCGCCGACATTAAGTCTATTCGCTATAAGCATAGTTCAAGAGAGTGGCGAAGGGGTTATTCGCCGGTTAAGTGAATGATCATCATATCCGAGAACCACCATGGCCGCACTCAGGTCAGCGGGGGTTCCCGGTAGCTGCG
Source organism: Deltaproteobacteria bacterium (assembly GCA_015233625.1). Classification (GTDB taxonomy): domain Bacteria; phylum Desulfobacterota; class JADFXK01; order JADFXK01; family JADFXK01; genus JADFXK01. Next base: position 1,704 of record JADFXK010000174.1, read on the forward strand.
AATCTTGGTTCCCTCGAAATCGAGGTGGGGTTTGTCCTAAAGTAGAATTATGGGCCAGATTATTTGCCTTGACCCTGCTCTTTGGCCTTGGCCCTCTCGTACTTCCTGATAAATCTTTCCACTCGGCCGGCGGAGTCGACCAATTTCTGTTTACCGGTGAAGAAAGGGTGGCATTTGGAGCAAATTTCTACGCTGATGTCCTTGATCGTCGAGCCGGTTTCGAGTTCGTTGCCGCAGGCGCAACGGATCTTGGTCATATGATAGGGTGGGTGGATATCTTTTTTCATAAACTTCTCCAGCAAAATTATTCAGATTAGGTTTGAGACGTGACCGGTTTACGAAAAGGTTGTTTGACCTCGATTTCTCTCCGGTCTGACATAAAATAAATAGTTTACACTATTCTTTGCCAAAATCAATCTTTTTTTCATTATTGATTGAGAATGCTATAAAAAATAACCAAAATGGCCAGATGACGGCCGTCCCAATTTTGAACCTGTGCATTCCCCGGGCGGCCGTTTCGAAAGCACAACGCAGAGAACCTGTCTCTCTTGGGCCGCGGCACCAGGTTTATTTGAACGGAACGTCCGGTAAAATAACATTTTTCTCAGCCGCGCAAACAGAAAGTAGGTTTGGAATGGTTTTTTTAATGTCACCATGGTATAAGCCCTGGTTGGCTATAAGATAAATTAAATACTGCTTCTTTTGACACAAATCAATCAAATAATGCCTCTTTTCCCCAAATAAGCTTATGATTCTGCGGAGTACTCATGATTTCCAGAGACACCTGCCTTAGACGATTACGTCCGATGATGCCTTTTGCCGCTGTGGCGCCGGCCGTCAAATTTGTATCCGTTATTCTTATTTGCTTGATGCTGGCCGCGTGTGGCGGTTCGAGCACTGAGACTAAAGAATCCAGGCCGAATGCGGCCCTTCTGGACACTGGCTTGGTTTATTCGGCGGGACACCGGCCTAGTTTTATATTTAAGGCCGACCTGAACGGCGCCGGTCTTATCGGAGTCTTTGTCCTGGCTCAATACGGCAACATTGTGTCTGTTTTTTTGGGGCAGCCCGATGGCACCCTGCAAAGAAAAGAGGATATGCAAATAGGGCAGGCCCCTCGGGTGATAACTGGGGCTGATTTTGACCAAGACGGATTTTTCGATCTGGCCGTGGGGGACAACTCCACCGGCGTGGTCTATATCCTTAAAGGTGACGGCCAGGGCGGCTTTAAACAGACGACCGCCATTCAGTGCGGCAGTTCTCCCGTGGGGCTGGCTGTGGCTGATGTCTCAGGCAATCACTTTAAGGACCTCTTGGTGACCAAATCCGGGGGGGGATTGCTCGTCTTGATTGGAGACGGCCACGGTGGTTTTAAGCCTGGCCCAGAATTTTCCGACAAGTCGGGAACCAGTGGCGTGGTCGCCCTGGACATGAATAATGACGGGTTGACCAGCGTAATCACTACCAATCCTTTTGAAGGATACCTTTCAGTATTCCTTGGCCAAAAGGGCGGAGGGCTGAAACCGGCCGGAAACAAGACCACCGCCCAGGGGTACAACATGATCGCCGCTGGAGATTTAAATAAAGACGGGTTGCCCGACCTGGCCCTGGTCAATATGTACTCCGGTGACCTGCTGGTGCTGAATAATCTGGGCGGTGGCGCATTTGAACCCTTTTCCGGAATTCCGGCTTTGAATAATATCAATTCGGTGGAGATAGCCGACGTGGATCGGGACGGTCATTTGGATTTGATCATGACCCAAGGAGACGATCAGGCGGTCATTCTGTTTGGCGACGGCCGAGGTAATTTTCCACGCCGGACTACAGTGCCGACGCCCCTGAAACCAGTGTATGCCACTATAGCCGACACAAATGGAGACGGCATCTTGGACCTGCTTACGGCCAACTTCGGGTCTGATTCCTTTGCTCTTTTTCCGGGGTTGGAGCCGGGCCGGTTCCAGGCGCCGACCAGACTGGTCACCCAATACAAACCCCAGTCCGCGGCCTTAATCGATCTGGATGGAAAAGGAATTATTTCTTTGGTTACAGCGGACTATGAACAGTCAGGGCTGTCTTATTACCGGGGCCGGGATGACGGGAGCTTCGAGTATCTGGTCTCCTTGCCGGCGGAATCGGGGACCACGGACATAAGCGTGGCGGACCTCACTGGCGATAATCGAGCCGACCTGCTGGCTGTTAACAAGTTGGCCGGAACCATGACCGTACATCTGGCCGGGCCGGAGGGGCTGCCCCAGTTGGCCAAATCCTACCCGGCCGGATTAAATCCGGTGGCGATTACCGCCGGTGACCTGGATGGAGACGGTCAGATCGACGCAGTGGTGGTTGACCGTGATCCCGTCGTTCATCTTTTCTGGGGTCGGGGTGACGGGACATTTGCCCCGCAACAAATTGAGTTTAAAGATAGTTCCATGGCCGCGGTAACTGTGGCTAACCTGGGCCGGCGCAGCGCCGACTTAATCCTGGGCGACGAAAAGCAGGCCAAGGTGGCCGTGGTTTCTTTTGACTCAGATCGGCGGATAACCACCACGACCTGGCTGGATCCCGGACGTATCCCGACAACACTGGCCGTGGGTGACCTGAACCATGACGGCCGCCCCGACATCGTGTGCAGCCACCAGTCCGATTTCAGTTTGACGGTGTTCCTGGCTGATGGCCTGGGCGGCTTCAAAGCACCGGTCAATTATTTTCTGGGTTTTGTTCCGGGTGAAGTTCTGATCACCGACGTTATCGGCCCAGGACACTCGGATTTGGTCGTCGCCGGCTTAAACGGCGTGGTCGCAGTCTTGACCAATCGGGGAGACGGTACCTTTAATCCGCCCCAGTATCTGGCGGTCTCCTGCGACCTGAAGATGATCAGATATATCAAAACACCATGGCCCGGACGGATTATCACCGGGAGTTCTGAAGGTAGTTTCTTATCCCTAATCGGGTTGAAGCCGGCTACATCTCAATCCCGTTAATTTCCGCCCGGCACCGAGGGCATTGCCCCGCGACAACATCATATTTGCCGATGGAATAACCAACCCGGTCTATAAGCAGGTGGCCACATTTGTAACAATAGGTTTTTTCACCATCATCGCCCACCACGTTGCCAGTGTAAACATAGCGCAACCCGGCTTTTAGGCCGATGTCTCGGGCCCGCTGGATTACGGCCACGGGGGTGGGGCCACGGTCGGTAAGGCGGTAGGTGGGATGAAACCGGCTAATGTGCCAGGGAGTCTCCGGCCCCAGATCCATCAAAAAGGCAGCAATATCTTGCATCTCTTCGGCTGAATCATTCAGTCCGGTGACCAGGAGGGTGGTCACTTCTACCCAGATACCGAGTCTTTTCATCATCTTTAGGGTGTCAAGGACCACGGATAATTTGGCCCCACATTGTTCCTTGTAGAACTCGTTCCGGAAAGACTTCAGGTCGACATTGGCCGCGTCCAGATAGGGGTGAATGGTCTCCAACGCGTCAGCCGTCATGTAGCCATTGGTCACGAAGACATTAAGCAACCCCTGGGCCTGAGCTAACCTAGCGGTATCGTAGGCGTATTCAAAGAATATGGTTGGCTCCGTATAAGTATAGGAGATAGATCGGCAATTGGCTGCCCTGGCGGCGGCGACAACCTGCTCTGGAGGAAAAGATTCGCCCATAATTTTCCGTTGATCGATCGGCAGTTGCGAGATGTCGGCGTTTTGGCAGAAAGAGCACTTGAAGTTGCAGCCCACAGTGGCGATGGAATATGATCTGCTGCCCGGGGCCAAATGGAAAATAGGCTTTTTTTCGATGGGATCGACATGACGGGCGATGGCTCGGGCATAAACCAAAGACCTCAAGGTTCCCTGGTCATTTTCCCGGACGCCGCATTTTCCTCTTTTGGATGGCTTCATCCGACACAGGTGACCGCACAGGCGGCAGGAGACCAGGCCATCGTCTCCCTTGTCGTATAGCATGGCCTCTTTTTCCATTTTAAGGTCTGAATCGACCCATGTGGTCATGTCCATCGTTGTCCCCTTTCTGAAGTTATCTATATGTTGTTGTTAGATAATCATATTATACAAAAGAGACAGGCACCTTTTTCCCCATTTACCGGTTTCGGCTTCATCCGATCAAGCTCGAATAATATACTTGCCATTCATTTTATCCTGTGCTAAACAAAACTGCAACACATTTGGCGACGGTTTCCTCTCCCAAAGGAGCGCCGTTACCTCTACCTCCGTCGGGACGTGGCGCAGCCTGGTAGCGCACCTGCCTTGGGCGCAGGGGGCCGCTGGTTCAAATCCAGTCGTCCCGACCAAAATATGAAATGAAACAGGGCGGGTCGGCCAAATGCTACCCCGCTCTTTTTTTTTCGGCACTTTGATTAAATCTTAATATGCGAGGGGAAGATGCAAAACATACAGTCGGTTTTAATCCGTGGACTTTTGTTTTTCAGAATTGCTTCTCCCACTGCTTCTATCCATATTTTGAAGCGCCTATCCGGCCTCGGTCTTGGTCTGTCTTTGGCATTGGGCATGATGCTTTTCGGTGCCCCAGCTATTCCGGCCCTGGCAGCTTCTCCGGCAGAGCTTAAATTACCGGCCATCGGCCCCGTCCGATTCGCTCCCGTGCCTGCGGAGAAAAAGAATTCTGTTACTCCGGAACTCAAGGAGACAAAATTTGCCGCGGAAAAGGCCGGCAATTTAAAGGCCGTGACTAATCTCCTCGGCCTGAAATTATCTACGACGCAAAAAAAATTCTTGGATCAAAATAGATTCCTCCTGGTTCCGCTTAACGCCACGAAGTTCAAAAAGTTTAGTGATACCGTCGGCTCCCAAGATTATGACGAGATGCTGACTATCTTCGATCAAATTGGCGGATATAACGACCCGATGTTGCGCAAGCCGGAAAATACTCGTCTGGTCACGCCGGACATCGTGCTCCACGCGTTTCACAAGTTTTTTGAAAATTCTTTGAAAGCGCTCGAAAAGAAAGAACTCGGTCAAACCTTACGTGATTTCTTGATTTCGGCCCAACAAAGAACCGTGAATCTCAAAAGAACCACCGCTGGAGATTTATCCAGGCACTTTGAGACCATTGCCGCGCAACTCACCTTGCCGCTGATCCTGGCGGAAAACGGAAATTGGAATCTGCATAAACAGTCCTTCGAAGAAGTTCAGAGCCGGCTTGGGCCGGATGGCTCCATAGCAAAACCCGCGGACATGTCGGATACCCTTGAGAATGCTGTCGCCCGGATCCCGAAGTACGCCTCCGATCTATCGGAAGAAGCGCGCCAGAAAATCGCCGACGAATTAAGACTCATCTACGAAGCCAAAACCATAACCATATCGCCTCTGTTTGGCCAATACAAAGACGATCTTAAAACCGATTATACCCAATTTACGCCGCGAAGCCATTATGGGGAGAGTTCCGCACTTCGAGCCTACTTCCGGGCCATGATGTACCTCGGGAGAAATTCGTATTTCTTTGGAAAAGATAGCGGCATCACGGACGCGCTCCTGGTGGCCTACGTCTTGGCGGATCAGCCGGTTTTGGCCCATTGGCAGAAAATCATGGAAGTTACCGGTTTTTACGCCGGCGAAGCGGACGACATCGTTTATCCGGTGTGGCGGGATTTCCTGGTCAAAACCTTGGGCGCGGAACAACTGGATCCGCAACTTGCCACCGCCAAAGCCGCGATCGAAAAGGTCAAAGCCAGACTTGGGGAGCTGACCCCGCCCCGAATATTGGCGGATGTGATCATAAATCCGCAAATCAGTTCGAAAACCAAAGATGATCTGTTGAACGAAACTAAAGCTTTCCGGATTTTCGGCCAACGCTTCACCTTCGACGCCTGGATATTGAATCGGCTCACCGCGGGACAAGAAAAAACCGATGTAAAATTTCCTTCCACGCCGTCGGCGCTTTTCGTCGCGGCGGCCTTCGGCAATACCCTGGCCCGGAAGTTTTCTGGACAATTTCTGCAACAAGACTCTAAATTTTCTACCAGTGATCTAAATAATTTTTTCTCCAAACTTGATGTGGTGTCTGGAGATTTGAAAAAAGTCCGATCCGAAGAGTGGTTTGGTTCGCTCGGCACCGCCTGGCTCAAGACTATTTCAACGATCTCGGGAGAATACGGCAAAGGTTATCCAATCTACATGCAAGGCCAGCTTTTCGGGGTGAAGCAAATTCAAACCTTCCTCGGTTCGTACACGGAGCTTAAACATGACACCCTCCTTTATGCCAAGCAAAGCTACGCCGAATTCGGTGCCGGCGGCGAAGAGGGTCAGGTGCCACCGGTACCGAAGGGGTTCGTGGAGCCTAATTTAAAATTTTGGTATGCACTCCAAGGTCTTACCGATTACGCCGCGGCCGGATTCAAAAAGAACAAATTTTTTCCCAAGGAATTCGAAGAGTGGGGCAAACTCACCCGGTTCAAAACGCTGGTGGACTTGTACACCCGCCTGGCTGAAAAGGAGTTACGGGGAGAGAAGCTTACTGAAGACGATTATGAACAGCTTCGCACGCTAAATCTGTCTTTCATGGCCGAACCTTTTGATCCAGACGAAGTACTTGAAGAAAAGGATAAACGGTCCGGACTGATCGCCGACATTCACACCGACGCCGTTAGACAACAAATTCTTTATGAGGCCACGGCGCGGCCGTATATCATGCTCGTGCTCGTTGGAAACGAAAACTCGTCCCGGTTAACCATCGGTTTGGTTTTCAACCATTACGAGTTGACCGGCCCACTCACCACCCGGTACACGGACGAAGATTGGCAAAAACGGGCTTACGAAAATTTGAAGATGTTACCGGAAAAGAATTTCTGGTACCAGGGGTTGGAGGCAAAATAAGGAGGAAGGAAGTTTCGCCCTGAAATGAATTTTGTTCTGCTTGGCGACAAACCATGCCTTTAAATATCATATCCGCAATAAACAATATTTTGAATAAATGCCTCTACTTCGCG
>JADFXK010000175.1:0-8123 GCA_015233625.1 Deltaproteobacteria bacterium
CGCGGCCATCTGTTCGGTAGATAACTACGCCAACGGATTAATCGACACGCCGTTGACCGAGGCCCAAATTCGACAGGCCGCGCTCAAGAATTCCGACCTGATGCTCACCATTGTCTCTGAGTATCTTGGCCAAGGGCTGACCACGGTTTAACCAGACCAGCCATTCGGGTTGGCTTGTCACATCTGCCCGGAGGAGTTACCTCATGGGTAGTCGGAAGGACTGTCTGCCGGATTTCAGATCCCTGGCTCGAACCCGATGCGAAATTCGATCCGCACCTGGTCTATAATTAGTCTTTCCTCTTTTTCGCTGATTGGACTTTTCCTGTTTTCGCCTTGACTGGATTCACTTGAGCGGCATCAACCGTTAAAGGAGTTGGTTGATCGACTTTTTGTATTCCAATCCGCGTTATCGGCACAATTGCTGCGGGCATCAAATTCGGATCATCAGGGAGGCCAGTATTTACGTTCCCACCTGCAAGCCCAAACTCAAGATAAATTGACCATAAACCTTCATGTATTCCTTGTTTCCTGATCAACAACTCTGTAATCTCTTTATGGTCGAATCCGTAATTAAGGGTTTCTGCCATATATTTTCTACCTCCAAGTTACTTGCCTTTTCAGTTAATGGCTTGGCAGATGATGCATGAAGATGAAATTGGAGTGGTCCTTGAAACGTAATGTTATTTGAAATTTTATCGGTGAATCTTTGTTCAAGTTCTCGGCATAAGTAGGAATGATATTCTTCTGCCCCTATCCTGGTAGCTATGGCTGTAATTAGAAATTGATTTAGACTGGTACCATCGCGTTCCGCCATTTGGGCAGCTCTCTTATGCAAGCTGCGTGGTATCCTTAAAGCAATTTTGCCGCTATAGTTTTGACTCAATGCAGGTGGAGGAATTTCAAGGCCCTGGTCGAGCGAAGCCTGAATCCAAGATTTCGCCGTCTTTTCTAGATTATTAAAAGCCTCAGTTGGGTTTTCACCTTGAGCAAAGCATCCCGGAAACTCTAGTATTTCAGCCGAAAATCTTCCATCTTCTTCTGGCACCAACACTCTTGAATATGGTTCCTTCAAATAATCTTCCGGTTTCTTCTTCATAGATAGTTATTCCTCAAGAATTTCTTCAAGGTCGAAAATGTCTTGCTCAAGTTGGTCTAAGATATTTTCAGCAGTAAATCTGGCCATTGGGCCAGGATGGTTGGGAATACTTATTGGACGGCGGCTGGGCAAGAGATCGCTTAGATAGTTTGGCTCATGACCTCGATCGAAAAGCCTTCTTCCTAGCGACTTTGCGAGCCTCTGCAATTCTATGGAGCGGATATTATTCGGCTTCGACCGTAATGCAGCAAGCTTCTTTGTAATCTTATGTAGTTTCTGTTTATCCATAATATCACCTGCGATATCATTTTTCAACATATCATTTCTTATTTCTTTGAAACCATTGAGACCGACAGCACGACTTTAAGATTTAGGAATCATTTTCTAACTGACCCTGTCCCCTCCATCCTTGCTCATTGACATATCGATCAGTTCAGGTTACACTAACCACAGTGAGTACAAGGCGATTTAACTCAAAGGCGGACAGATGCAAACCAAGATCGAACACTTTAAAGGGACTGATTCGCCTCCCGAATGGCTAGTCAAAAATTCAAGAGAGGAAATCATCAAATTTTGCCAAAAATGGAGAATAACCGAATTTTCATTTTTTGGCTCAGTGGTCCGAGATGATTTCAACCCGGGTAGCGATGTAGATATTTTGGTCAGTTTTGCTGATAACGCGCCGTGGAGTCTTTATGATTGGACTCTAATGATCGAGGAATTGAAAGCTATTTTGGGGAGAGACGTAGACTTAGTGGAAAAAACAACCTTAACCAATCCCTTTCGCCGCCATTCTATCCTGTCCAACAGGACCGTAATTTATGCGACCTGAAGAGGCCAATCCGGCACATTTAGATATGGTGGAAGCGGCGAGCGAGGTGAAACATATACCCTCTTTTCCTTCAACGGTAGACTAACCCAACAGTGCCAATTGGATGGTTCTCGACCTTTCTTACTCTGATGATTTCCCCATCGCCCACCAAATTGCCCACCTAATCCCCAAAACCATACGCATGTCAGGCGTCACGACACCCTAGTGGGAAACGCGACGCATAAAAAGGCGGACCGACCCGGATTTGAACACGGGATCCATGGCTCTTTCAAACATAGATTCCTGGACAGGGGTGATCTGGTACTTCCGCCGTTCTCCCGGCCCAATGTAGACATAATCTATGCTCCATTTCTTCAGGATATCGATAATCGTCGCCACCGAAGCCGGGTTATACAGGGCGGCCAGCGCCTCGGGGCGCCCTCCGGCCATCCACCCGTAGTCTTTGCCCCGCCATTGAACCTCGTGCCCGTCCCAGCCCAATAACGTCGGACGACCGGTATAGACACTAATCAGGTCGGAATCAAAGGTGTAACTGGCTCCCTGCATTTGAGCGATGACCGCCCGGGGTGTGGTGTTCTGGAGGACCCACCTGACCGCGGCCATTTCATCCGGGTTCCACCTCTCCTGATGTTTGATGGCGTTGAGAGTCAATGCTGTTGAAGAGAATCCAGCAGTCACGTTGTGAGTTGCAGCCACCGAATAGATCAGACACAAACCAATCAGGACCGAATTCACCCAGTTCAGCAATATCCCCCGGCCGCGGTGCCACTCCGTGACCATGACGAAGGCTGTGGCTAATCCCAGAAGCAACCAGGCTTGATAGTAGAATTTAAAAATAGTGTTCATCCGATTAGAAAACTGGTCATGAATATACACAAATTCCGGGAGATAAATCATCAGTAAACCCAGTCCGGCCAGCATCAAGGCAAAGTCCCGGGCCGGGTCCAGGCGTGTCCCTGACGTTTTGCCTCCCTCTCCTTCCGGGTCTCCAGACCGGCTCCCGACGTCCCATTGTTTCGGCCAGAGCAGAGTGATCACCGCAGCCAGCAGTACGCTCGTAACCACCAAAGTATACGGCTGATGACCCCACCTCTCCAAGATCATGGCCGGCACGCCGGTGAAATCCTGAGATGGCCAAATGGCCGCCAACCGGCTCCGTCCCAAGGCTGTATTAAGAAACCAGACCGCATGGCCGAGAATGAACAACATTGGAACACCCACGACCACCAGGGTGGTTAGCCCCAGGCGCTTCCAGGCCGGTTTGGTTTCAGCCCAGGCGCGACAAATCAGCACGGTCGGTCCCACAAAGAGTGGCCCCAGATACAATAGGAGTTGTTTGATGCTGGTAGGGTTAAATAGATTGGGCAAGAGACCCTGGAACTGGCTTTGGGAGGTGATCAAATAGGGCAAGTAAAGGACTAAGGCCACCAAAATGACCAGGGCGGCAAAAAACGCGGTGGAGGCTAATACCCCGTCCCTGGTTTTTTCCTGAACGAAAGGCAGAATCTGCTTTAAAACCAGGCCGAAACTCACGGCCAGGAGAAGCCAATAAGCTGGAAAATCCCAGGTATTCAATGGGATCAGCGCCCCAACGCAAATCACGATTAACCACCAGCCGGACAGGTTCGCCGGAATGGCCAGCTTGTGGCGACGCCAATTCGTGGCCAAAAAGGACCAAAATCGGTTTTCTTCATTGGCAGAAGTCAAAGTCGCCGTTTCCGGGGCGCCCGTGTAGAGGAAAAGGTTCAACGCGAGGGCCACGATCAGCAGCACAAAGGGCATGGCCAATAGATGGGGATGAGTATCGCCCAAGATGTAACTGAAGATTGGGAATTCATCGATGACTTCCAGGTGCCGGCCCAAAGCATCACTGTCACTAATCACCCGACTGCTGGGCCACCACCAATAACCCGCGGTATTCTTCTGCTGCAGCCAATCCCACACCCCGGATAAGTTACCCATCAAAACCACACATGTCGTGGATAATAAGCCGGCCCCGACAGCGATCGGTATAACTCGGGCTGGCCATAATTTTCTCGGCGACCTACCTCGTGGAGTTTCTGCCGTGGCGAGCAGATTATATCCGATCCCGAAAGTGCCCAGGCAGAGCAGGCCAAACCAACAGGCCTGACCGACGTTATAGGCCATCTCTGGGACCAGGCCGACCAACCGACCCAAAGTTGTCAAGAGCCAATATCCCAAGTAATAATAACTGATGGCATAACCATTAAGCCACGGATCATGGGGCGGATAATCTGGGCTGGTCCAGATCCCGTTCATGAACATTAAATCCATGGGTTGTTCGGTATGCCCGACACCGGGGTCATAGGCCCGAACCAGGGCCCATAGGGCGAAGGCGCCTAAAAACACGCCCTCATAGACCAAAACCAAAGCCGGACTCGGTCTCATCTCCAGGTCTCCAGGGCGGCGCTTAAAAATGCTCCATGGCCAGACCGGTCCTCCGATCATGACGCAGATGACGCCCAAAACCAGCACAGCCAGCCATGCTCCCCATCCAGTATTCTTTAATAGACCATAACAGGTCCCGAACCAGAGGATCAACCCGGTCAGCAAAACACTCAGGCTTTTGTTGAAAGCGTAACCACGGTCAGGCAGATTGACGAATACATGCCGGGATAGCGGTCGGGTCAACCAGGAAATGAGTTGGACAACCAAATACCAGAAAATGAATTTGATCATTTGAGCATTTTCCCCAGACAATTTCAGTCCGTAATGATTTTTGGTTAATCTCGCCAAATAGGAAGGGTGTTGCGGGCATAGGCCCGAAACCCGATTTGACGATCTTGAGTGAACATGGCATTAATGGCCTTGATGGTGTCTTGGGGCGTCTTCCAGGCAGAGATCGGGGTCACTTCTTTTCGGGTAATCAGCAAGGTGTTTACCAAAAAGTTGATGTCGCCCTGGATCGGTTGAAAATAGAGGAAACCGTGCTTGACCACAAAGGGCATATTCAGCCCCTGGGCGCGAACTTTCCGAAACACCTCTCCCGGGTTGGGATAGTGATTGATGTTCCTATTTAAGTATTTGATATCAGAATTAGACACACCCTTCAACTGAAAACTCTCAATCATGACATTCCGATGGAGGCTCCGATCGTATGCCGCCATCCCTCCTTTTTGAGGTTTCTCCGGGCTGTTGGCCGTGACCTCCATCACCATTCGATATCCGTCGTCTCTCGCCCTCAAGGCTAAGGCCAAAGCGGGCAGATCAAGGGCTCCGGTCAAATAGTTCAGGTCTTCTATATTGAAAGAAATTTTATCATCCATTCGGTCTAAAATATCAAAGAACTGGTCGGCCTTTAGGTGGACCGGTCGCCACTCCTGACGGGGGTCTAAGTAGAAAATCTGGTCATCGATAGTCTCTTGCATGACCATAGAACCATGGTTATGAAGCAGGGTCGGTGAATCCGGGGAAAAAGCGAACTGCCGGCCGTCATAGGTCATACCATGAAATGCCTCTTGGATCATAAACAGGGTATTCTGTGGTCTGAAACCAAAAAAGTCAGCCGCGATAAATTCATTTAAGATAAGTTTAGCCGAGGATTGATTGACGATGACGAGCATCACCTGGTTGGCCAGGACCTCCACCGGGTCTCGGCCGGCTTCACGGGCTATTTTGTATATCTCAAATGATATCTGGAGCATATGTCTGGCACCCAGAGACAGGTGGAGCAGTTCCGACGGCGCTATTTTGATTTCTTTTTCGACTTGTTCCATCGTGGTGCCGGAGCCCAGAAATTCGACTAAGTTATCCAAAGTCATTGACTCCGACATATTTATTAAAAATTTTATCCCGAATTTTAGTCTGGTCGCTTCGCCGGCTGCGGCATGTTCAAAAAGGACTCGGCCGTCAAGGATGGCTTGCCTGGCCAGATCCAGGTCTGCTTTGCTCGTATGCCGGGTATCAAGATAGGCCATCCCTTGGGGAGGCGATAATTGATCTAGCCGAGGGTAAACATTGATGTCATCAATGGCTGCCGCAATTTCCTCCATCGAATGGAAAGAAGAAAGCTGCTGGGCCGCCAACTGTAAACAAGACTCTCGATAGGTGGTTAGACTGGACAGGTCTACCTGAAAGTGATCAGCTTGATACATGCCATCTCCATGATTTGCTCGATTAGTCTGGATGCGGTAGGCGACCCATCCAGCGATTTACCGGCCGTTCTATTTGCCGAGGAGTGATGTCGTGAGTCAACTATTGCTGCTCCTTGGATAATTTATCCAGCAGCGCCTTGGCCTCAGCCTTCTCTTCTTTTGACTCCACTTCCCACCCCTTGAGAACCGGGGCCTTAAGCACGTCCTCCAGTTCTTTTTTGGCCAGGTCACGTTGTCCTGTGTCAATGTATACTTCAGCTAAATATACCCGAGTTAAGAGCCTGTCAGGGCCATATTTGATGGATGTCTTGAGATAGTCTATCGCCTTGGAATTACTTCCGCCGGCCAGGCCGGGCAGTTTAGCGTATAGTCGCCCCAGCACCCGATAGGCGCCGCCATGTTCATAACTGGGATCTTGCTCAATGACTGCCGCCATCTCCTTCTTTATCGGGTCGACCAGAGCGAGACTTTTTATCACCCCTTTGGCTAAACCGTACTTGCCGTAGCAAACTCCCAGCCAAAAATGTCCGCCCAAGGAATTGGGGTTGATATCAATGGCCTTCTTGCCCGCCTCCACGCCCAGTTCGAATAGTCTCAATTGCTCGCCGGGTGCGGCGTGGGTGGCCAGAAAATAGTAGGCCCGGCATAGCTTGTAGGCCGCTTCATCGTTTTTGGGATCCTTGATCAAAGCATTTTTATAGGCCTCAATCGCCCCTTTTACCTTAGCCGGATCAGCCCGGGCAGCATAGAGTTCGTCGGCCTGCTTAACCAGTGGTGCGGTGGCCTGCCCCAAACACGGTTGAGCAAAGATAATAAATACGACCAGAAAATATGGCCCCAAAATCCAGACTAAGTTGGACCGTTTGCCCTGTTCCATGTGCCGACTCCTTTGATTGAAATTAAGACAAATGATCTAGCCATGAGTTAAGTTTTTAAGATTTACAGGAAAACAGCATCGTTTTCAAGTTTTTTCTTAATATTCTTGACAGCCGATTAAGATGATGGTAATAGCATCCAAGTGTTCGGCGGGACTGTACCAGCGTGGCCGACCACATCCGCTGACGGACTCATTTAAGATGGAAACAAACGTCGTCCGGAGCAAAATAAATAGAATATTGACGTCAGGGCGCAGCCAGCGATAATTACTCGCCTCTACCAACCGTTCCAGTAAAACTGGTGGTCACGGTTAATGGTGTTTTTAGTCGCTAGCCCGAATCAAGCAATTGCCAGTTCGGGCCGTTAACTCAGACGGTAGAGTATCTGCCTTTTAAGCAGAGAGTCACTGGTTCGAATCCAGTACGGCCCACCATTCAAACAACAGGTGTTGATCCCAATTACCTGTGTTATTATATAAGTTACGTCCCCATCGTCTAGCCTGGTCCAGGACACCGGCCTTTCACGTCGGCAACACCGGTTCAAATCCGGTTGGGGACGCCAAACAAAAGAATATTTCGGCGCTATCTCTTTTCCGTGCAATTATTCCGGAGACAGAAAGCGGCCAAACAAATAACCCTTGGGGCTCAGGCCTGCAAGGGTTTTTGATTTTCAGAATGGTCGATTTAAGGCCGGAGTCTATACCTCACCATATACAAAAAACCCGGCGCTTGATTAATAATTATCAAAATTATGTAACTAGTCGCAGGGTAATTTTGCGACGCACCGACAATACTTTTCGGAGGATTTTTTCAACAGGACGTGATAACGTTCTTTACAGAAGTAACTGCAGAGTGAACTTATCATGACGGCAGGCTCAATCAGAACTCCGAGAACTCCATCCGTCCGCTATTTTTTGATACCCCTTACGAATCGCAGTCGTTACGAAAAAAGTGGTGACTGAAGAGCTTACAGGAATATCCCGTCAACGATAGCCGGACTACCCAACCCAAAACGCCATGATTAGACAATCCATAACGGCATTGATTCTTGTCGCGGCCCTGGCCCTGATCTTCCTGGCTGGTTGTGCCGGTCACAAGACTTTACCGGGTGAGAGCGAAGACGACACCAAAAAGGGCCGGACGGCGACTCAGGTGGTCAAGACCGCCCGGAGTCAGTTAGGGAATCACTACCGCGTGGGCGGCAC
>JADFXK010000175.1:8145-8613 GCA_015233625.1 Deltaproteobacteria bacterium
CAATGGGTCTATGTCCAACACCACGTCCGTTTGCCCAGACACACCGAAGATCAACTCAAGACTGGTGAGCAGGTAAAGAAAGATGATCTCAAGCCGGCTGACCTGGTCTTCTTCAATATCGACAAAGGGGACTTCTTTTCCTTTTTCCGCAAAGGAAACCTGCATGTGGGACTGTATACGGGCAATGGCAAATTCATTCATTCCCCGAGGACGGGTGAACATGTCAGGGAGGAATATCTCGAAGAAAAATACTGGGGAAAAAGATATATCGGATCACGAAGAATTCTGAAGTAAACCTTGGAAGGTCATCACGCCCAATGGCCAACCAGTCTTGTCACCATCTGGTGTATGTCATTTTCTTGGATTATAACCTGATCCAAAACAGTTTTTCGGGCCAGCGCCTGAGCCAGGTTCTGCTCGGCCAGGGAAGAAAACATGATTCTGTCCCAGAAGAAATATGATTCCTCA
>JADFXK010000176.1 GCA_015233625.1 Deltaproteobacteria bacterium
CGTTGCAGTTGGACAATCATGCCGGGGAATGCGGATATCAGCCTCCGGAATGGTTGGTCCGAGACTATAAGGAACAGGACATGAGCACAGGACTGTACGATCGGTCCCGAATGCTCATGACCTACCTGGATTCCCAACGAAGGCCATCCATAAGACTTGTGGACGGAGGCATTTCGGATGCCATCGCTCTGCGCGGCCCGCTCTACGCACTCGTTCGAGAGGGCGGCCTGTGGAGTCTGCTGGATAAGATCAAACGAAAGGCGATCAAAAAGCTCCTGGTGATTATCGTGAACGCCAGGACGGAACCGGCCGATACATCTGAATCTGTGCTAAGCGAAATAGGGCTCGCCCAGACTGTCAACAGGGTGGCCGTTTCTGTACTCCAGAACTATTCATCCGATACCACCGAAAGAATCAACGATCTCTTTTCCCAATGGAAAAAAGCCGAGACGGCCTACCTAGATAGGTGCGCCTATTGCGAGAAGAATCAGCGTGACAGAAGAGAGCAATGCGTAGGGGAAATATATCCGGAAGGGCCGCCGCCATATCCGCAAACATCTCTTGTCCATCTGAGGTTCGACAGCCTGCAGGACGACAGCGAACGGAATTTTCTCAACAGCATTGGAACGAGCCTCACTTTGCCACGCGAAAGCGTCGACCGGGTCCGCGCCGCCGCAAAGAAACTCCTCGACGAATCGCCCCAATTCCAGGATTTTCTGCATTCTCTGAAATAGCCGCCGGCAGGGTGAGCGCCGCATGGCGGGCCGGCTGCTCCCAAGATTGGATCACCGCCGGGACAACGCCCCACTTGTCCGATTCACTTACTCGTCATCTCCCACACCCCGGTCCAATGAACCGGTGGATGCTCCTGCAAGGTCCGGCATTTGGTTTGGTAGGCCGCGGCAGGGGGATCGACCTCGGCGATGTAACCAAACAGGGCCAGGGCTTGATCAAAATCGCCGGCGTAAAATTTGTCCAGGCCGGCCGCAAAGACATTCAAGATCTCCTGCTTAGCCTCATATTCCGCCAACCACATGGGTTCGAAAATAGTCACCGGTTCCTTCCGCCCGACCACGGTCGCCCGGGCCAGTTCCCGCATCCCAAATTCGGGCCCCAGCCGCGATTGGGTGAATTGGGAGATCATGGTGTAGGTCCCGAATTGCTTATTAACCCCCTCCAGGCGAGCGGCTA
The DNA here is from genome assembly GCA_015233625.1 of Deltaproteobacteria bacterium. Classification (GTDB taxonomy): domain Bacteria; phylum Desulfobacterota; class JADFXK01; order JADFXK01; family JADFXK01; genus JADFXK01. Next base: position 1,192 of record JADFXK010000176.1, read on the forward strand.
AGTTGACCGCGTCCCCAATCATGGTGTAGTCAAATCTTGTCCGCGAGCCCATATTGCCTACCACCACCAGGCCGGTATTCAGCCCCACCCGCATAAACAGGTCTTTATTGATCCTGGCCTTGAAATAGGGCCGCATTTCGGCCAACTTGTCCTGGCATCGCAGGGCTGCGGCCACGGCCCGGGTCGGATGGTCAGACATCAGCAGCGGGGCGTTCCAAAAAGCGATGATGGCGTCACCCTCGTATTTGTCGATGGCGCCCCCTTCTTCATGAATGATATCCGTCATGGCCGAGAGATATTCATTAAGGAAGGTGGTCAACTCCCGCGGGTCCAGCCCTTCGGAAATTGAGGTGAAGCCCTGCAGGTCGGAAAAGAAAATGGACAACTCCCGACGCTCGCCCCCCAGCTCCAGCCGCTCCGGCTGCGAAATAAGCTGCTCCACCACGGCCGGGCTAAGGTATTGCATAAAGGCCCGCTTAAGGAATCTCTTCTGGCGTCCTTCTAAGGCGTAATTGGCCAGCAAGGACAAGGCCAAGGTCAGCGTCACCGCCACTTCCAAGACCACCAGAGGAGCCCAGAAACCAAATCGGTATGACCCCAAACCTACGGCGATGGGCAGGGCCCCGAACACGACCCCGGCACCCACAATTTGGCCCGGCGTATGCCGACAGGCCACGGTCACTCCAGCCCCCAGACTTAAGACCAGGGCCAGCATGATGGTCACGTAACCGGGCCAACGGCGAATAAAATCACCGGCCAGGAAATTGTCCAGCATGGTGGCGTAGATTTCCACTCCTGGATAAACCCCGTCCGTGGGCGAGGAACGTAAGTCAAACAGGCCCGGAGCGGAAAGTCCGATAAAGACGTATTTATCTTTGAACTCAGTCTGGGGAATAGTCGGTTTGGCCCCGTCACGAATCCGGAGCGCGGATTGGATAACGGCCGCGGCACTAAAAGTCTGGTGAGTACCGGCCGGCCCCCGATAATTGAGCCAGACCTCTCCCTGCTCATCGATGGCCGCGACCAGGTCATTGATTATCAACCGCCCCGGCTCAATCCGGCCTCGGCTTTTGGGATGGGCCGCTAAATATGGGGCCAGACCCAGGGCGGGCGTGACCCGACCATCGAACAGACTGAACAACCTGGCCCGGCGGTAGATGCCGTCCTCATCGGGGGCCAGACTGACATTTCCCAAGGCCGCCGCACCGGCCATTACCTCCGAGACGGGAAAAGCCGCCCGCGGCAAGACGCCCCGGCTGAATTTCGCCTCCTTAAGCCATTGCTCCAGTCCGTCTAACTCCAGGCGGGGCATCGTGGCGTAGGTTGGCCAATAATTATGAGCGCCGGTTGTCGATCCCAAAAATACCGCCACGGCACTCCGGCCGAAATCAGCCAGGGCCGCGGCCAGGGCTCGATCGTCCTCCATCCCGTACTTGGACGGCTCGTAGAACTGGACATCCAGGGCCAGGGCCTTAGCCCCGCAATGTTTGAGGTAACCAACCATGGCCACGTACATTTCCCTGGGCCAGGGCCAGGTTAAGCCATTCTCTTTGGCCGCCCAATCCAGGCTGTTTTGATCCACCAGGATCAGCCGAATCAGGTCCGTGGCGGGACCGGGCGCGGCGAACAACTTGACCCGGCTGTCCCAGGTCTTATCTTCCCACATCTCCAGCCATCCGGCTCCCCAAACAGTTAGGGCCAGCACCGCGGCGCAGAGACCGGTCAACACGCCGCGACCCGGCCTATTCTGCATCATGCGGAGAGCCATACTTTAGATCTGCCCTAAGGCTAAGGCATACCTGGCCTGTCGGGCGGCACTCGGTTTAACTTGAGGAGCGGATTCAACCTGCCCCTTAATTTGTTCGATCCGACTGGCCGGCGATGGATGCGTCTTGGCGAAATCCAATCCCCCTGGGGAAAGTCGCTGGCCCATCCGGCCCAAGGTCTGGACCAGAGCATTGGGGTCATACCCGACCCGCCGCAGAATGGTCAGGGCGGCCGCATCGGCCTCCAGCTCGGTCGTGCGGGAGTAGCCATTAGTGAAGAGGGTCTGCGTCATATCCGTGATGGAACCTTCAAAGGCGGTGACCAGGTCACTCAAATTGCCTCCGGAGTAGGTTTTGGCGCCTTCCAGGGCGATAACGCTCAGGGCCGTGGTCAAGCGGGAGTTATTGATCGACTTCAGGGCATGTCTTTCTTGGACATGGGCCACTTCATGGGCTAACACCGCGGCCACCTGATCTTCGCTTATGGCGCACCGCAGGAGTCCCCGGCTGACAAACACCAGTCCGCCCGGCGCGGCAAAGGCATTGATTTCATCTGAATCTAAGATCATGAAATGATAGCCGCCAAAGGTCTCGGGACGGTCGGAGGCCAGGGCCAGGGTCTGACCGATCTTATTGATATACAGATTGGCTGGCTGGTCATTATAAAGCCGGTACTTGCCGGCGATAACCGCGGCCACGGCCCGGCCCAAGTAATATTCTTGTTCAGGTGTAATGTCTTCAAAGGTCCGGGATACGGCGGAGACACTTTTGGTGATGGAATCGGCATGGGCGGAACTGATCACGCCGGTGTTAACGCCCACGGAGGTGCCCACCTGGGTGACGCCTTCCATGGTTTTGCAGCCCCACCTAGCCACCGCGCCCGTGCTCAAAGCGACCAGGGCCACCAGTCCGCACAGGAATCTGAACCGATACCTGCATATCAATTTCATCATTGCGCACCTCCCCCGGCGGTCAGTCTACCCTCCGTGACAAAACTATCGACCTCAGCCGGTGAGATGTTAATCCGTTCCATTTTGTCTACCGCGGCGTAATCGGCGTTCTTGTGGGTCGCTTTAAAGTCACCTTCCACCTGGGCGTTAAACCCCTTCCCGGCCAGAGCCAACTCGCGGCTGGACGCGGCTTGCTCCACATCGGCCGCCCCGGGATTAAGCACAATCCTTTTGGATGACAAGGCCGAGACGCTCATCCAACCGGTGGAGCCACCGCTAACGGCACTGACTTTAGCCCATGACCCCGTTTCTTCCTGGACATCCACCTGGCTGCCATAGGGCAAGGTGGCCACAATTTTCCCCAAGAACGACGGAGACACGCGGAGGTGGCCCTCCTTGACCTGGACACTCATTATCTTCGCCGCAGCCAAGGCGGTGAAACTGATGAGAACCATAAGAATGACTAATGTGGTCTTTTTCTTAAAACACCTGTTCATCTGATTTACACCTCCTGTAGTCATAGTCTAAGGTTAACTGGTGGTTTGGCCCTGCTTAAACGATTTATAAAACATGTTTCGGAAAAACCTGACTAACCAGTCGCCTGACTTCCTGTAACCATCGCTTTCTCTGCTCTTCAGTACTGGTCACGATGATATTAAACATCCGGCGATGGAAGTTCTTCACTCCACAGAGATCGAAGATACAGTTCTTCCAAATTGTTTCAAGAGGATCTCCAAATACGTTCTTTTCTCTTTCCGTCTCGGTATTTGAGGTATTGAAGACCAGGGCGGTTTCGGCTTTCAGCAGACCGTGAGGCGTCCCTTCTCCTGTGTCACCTTCCAAGAACTCATAGGCCACACCTGGGCGAATCACTCTATCCACCCAGCCCGTTAGGATGGCTGGAGGCTGGCCCCACCAATTGGGGTGAACGATGATGATGCCTTCGGCCTGTGCAATTTCGCGGCAATGCTTGCCTATTTCGGCCGGTACCGAGGCCCGGCTGGGAATTTCTGAGGCAGGCAAAAGAGGATCAAATCTGTCTTGATATAAATCATGAAAATAGACTGCATGGCCGTTATATTTGAGAGTCTCAACCGTCATTCCGGCAATGGCGTGATTAAAACTGTCCTTATTGGGATGAGCCAGGATTACGGAAATATTCATGTTGGCGTGCGCTCCTAATGATTTTTCGATACCTGCCGTCCGGATAAGAACGAACACGATGCCCAGGCCACCAAGAGGACCGGGACGGGAGGCCGAGGGTATCACTATTTCGATTAACCTACTGCCAGATCTCTGTGTCCTATACCTTGTCTGTCCAGGCTCGCGGCGTGAGGCCAAGGTGTGGTTTTCTTTTGGAGCAACCGGGACTTGTTCCCGATACTCCGGGAGGTTTTCCCTGGTCGCCGGGAAAAATCCGGGGCAAAATGAGGCCCGACACCTATCGACAAAAAACAAAAAAATGGTATTATTTATAGGAGACGGAGGCGGAGAATCCCTTTCCCAGGACCTGTGGGCCGGTCCAGGCGGCTCTGACTCTTTCCGCCTCGACGTGTAGTTGACCGTTTAATGAGTTGTCTCAGCTCCTCAAATTCGCCATATGTATCTACCAAAATTTCACTATGCACTAGAAAGGAGGAGAACCATGTACCTGAAACAAGCAGATCTTTTCCAGGGAATGGAGACGGAATTCGTTAAGCAAGTGATGGGCACCTCCGTTAAGGAGACCCATCGGGAAGGCGGCATTCTCTTCCGGGCCGGTGACCGAGCCACCAACTTTTACATCCTTTTAAAGGGGCGGGTCAGGCTGAACATCGGGGAAGAGGGCCAAATGGTTTATACCGTCAGCCGGGCCGGAGAAGCTTTTGGCTGGCCCAGCCTGATTGGGCATGATTTTTATGCCGCCACGGCCGAATGCGCCACCCCCACCTCGCTGATCGAGATCAACATGGAAAAGCTCCAGAAGGTGATCACCCAAGATCCGGTCAATGGCCTCGTCTTCTACCGCCGCCTGGCCGCCACCTTGGGCAATCGGCTGCTTCAAAGTTACACTACTTCCAGCGGCGCTGCCCCCGAAGGAACGCCCTTCTACGGCTCCAGCCAGGTCATGGAAGCGCCTGAAGCCGAGTAACCCGGCAACCTCTCAGCCCTCCCACACCCCCCCGTGGTTCTGTGGCCGCTTCCCTCCGCCATGGAACCACCCAGAACCGCCTCATGTCTGCGGCGGACTCCCCCCGATGCACAGTGCACATCAGGTTCATTCCGGAAGTCATCCTATCTACCAATCGGTTCATCCACTTGGCTTTTACTTTTCCGCGAAGTCAATCATCCTTTTGGCTCAAGTCGCGTCGCAGGCAGATGATTTCTTTGTTGGAGGCCCGGAGGCGCTGGGACAATTTCTGGCTGAAGGTGCTGTAAAAGAAATACATCAGCGGAAATTTGTCGTCCTCCGGCTGGGCGTCAAGCTCGGCCATGTCGATATTCAAAACCCGGCAAGACTCTAGGGCCCGAACGGCAGCGGTGCGGGGAGAAAAATCGACCAAAGACATCTCACCAAAAAAGTCGCCTGGCTGGTCCAGGACGCGGAGCAGGTCACCATCGTGCAGGACCTCCACCCGGCCTTCCAGCAAGAGGTAAATGGAGGCGCCGTATTCTCCTTCTACGATGATCTCGTCGCCCGGATCATGTTCTTCAATGGTGCAGGCATTGAGGATGGCCTCGATCTGGGGCGCGGGAAACCGGGTAAAAAACCCCAGTCCTTCAATCCGTTCCCTGGTCTTGTCGTCTAGTTGATGAGGTTCTACAACTCGCTTGGCCATTGTTCAATTCCTCCCTATTTTTTTGACAACCGAAATCATGCAGGCCCTGGGTGGAAAGGCTGAAGACTATCCCGGGGTCGATCCAATTCGAGTAACCTGCCGTGTCCTATTGCACCAGCCTATCAGGATTGTATGCAGGTGTCAAAAGATTTTGCCGGCCGGAGTGTTCATTTTAACGGTTTGAATATTGTGTTTTCCCGCGGCATTTGATAATGGTACTGCCTTTGGATTGCGCGTCACCAGAAGACTTCATTAACTCAGGACAAGGAGGATGGCATGGCCAAAATGATGGCCGCGGCAGTGGTCGCGCCCGGAAAAGTGGAGATCATCGAGCGGGAGATACCGGTTCCGGGAGAAGGTCAAGTGCTGGTCAAGATTGCGGCCTGCGGCATTTGCACACTGGAAAAACGTATTTATACCGGAGCATTGAAGATCGGATATCCCCTGGTGGGGGGACATGAGGTGTCCGGGGTCATAGCCGACCTGGGTCCCGGGATCATGAGGAAGCTTAACCGGGGTGATCATGTTACCTTAGATCTACTTAACCGGTGCGGCGAGTGCTACTATTGCCGGGAGGGACACAGTAACCATTGCGTGAATCTGTTTAAGAAAAAGACCGGTATTCTTGGTGGGATGGCGGAGTATGTGATCGTCTCGTCGCGGGAAGTCTTTGTCTTAGAAAATCAAGTCCCGTTTCCGGAGGCCACCCTTACCGAGCCGGTGGCTACTTGCATCCACAGCCTGACGCAGTCCCGGTTTTCGGTGGAACACACCGCCCTGATCATCGGCGCCGGCACGATGGGGTTTATCCACCTCCGGTTGCTCAAGAACATGGGCATCCGAGTCATTGTCTCCGACGTGGACGAGACCCGGGTCAAAAACGCAGTCAAGGCCGGGGCGGATCTGGTGCTGCGGGCGGATAAGATCGACGTCCCCGCCCGAGTCAAAGATTACACCGACGGAATGGGTTGCCAGACGGTTATCGTCACTTCTCCGGGAGACCAGCCGGCCCGACATGCCCTGGACTGCGTTGCGATCAAAGGGACCGTGGTATTTTATTCGGCCTATTACCCGCCCCAGATGTTGCCTTTGGACCTGAATTGGTTGCATTACAAAGAGGTTTGCCTGACAGGATCGGAGAGCAAGACACCGCTGGATTTTATTAAGGCAGTCAAATTTCAGAATATGCGTAATCTGGGGCTGGCCCCTCTGATCTCGGGCCGGATGCCCTTGGCCGAGGCGGCCCGGGCCTTTGAATTGGCTATGGAACCGTCCTCTTACCGCATCATCCTGGAAATGTAAGCCGCGGGGCGGCGGCATCGACCGGGGGGGGGCGCCGTCTTAGTCGGCTGGGCCGATAGGGTCCGGAGGATCCGGATAACTTCTGGACGTGGTTAAACTTCGATGAAGTCGGCGATATTTTGTCCTTCAAGCTGCATGTCTTCGCCCCCGATCTCCTCGTAGGGCAGGACCCGGATGATCTCGTCAATGGTCGTGATCCCTTCATGGACCATCATCAGACCGTCCTTGACCAGGGGCACGGTCCCATTGGCCAGGGCCCTGGCCCGGATCTCCACGTCGGAGGCTTCTTTATTAATTAACCAGCGTTCATCATTGTTGGGGGTCCACAACTCCGTCACCGGTTTCCGGCCCCGGTATCCGGTGTGGCTGCACGCGGAGCACCCCCGGCCGCGGTAGTATCTGGTCGTTCTAGGCAGGATGCGTTCGTATCCTCTGGATTGCTCCGGGTCCGGCTTGTATTCCTCTTTGCAGATGGGGCAAATCATCCTGACCAGACGTTGAGCCAGGACAGCCAGGATGCCGGTGGAGATGGTATTGGGCTGGACTTCCATCTGGAGCAGCCGGGA
>JADFXK010000177.1 GCA_015233625.1 Deltaproteobacteria bacterium
GTTCTGGTGATTAGGAAGGAGAGTTAAACTGGACTTGGTCAAGAATAAAAAGGGAAAACTTCAACTGTTCTTGCTGGTTGGGTAAGTGAAACCGTTCCGGTAAGGGGGGGCCGCTCAACATCCTGACAATATAGGTGATATCATGGGATGTGATATAGCCCAAAGGGCAGGTGGAATCTATCTCCGACTGGCAAATTCGACGTAACTTATGACAAATTGTTCGAGCACTTTTGATTTTCTGATCCCCTCCAGCGAGGTCTTTTCATCAAAGTGCCGGGTCACCTCTCGGGACAGCAAAAAAGCCCAGCACCTCTCGTTTTACATTCGTTTTCAAAAAGGAATCCGGACCAGCCTGTTTATCCGAATCTGGGTATTCCATAATGGAATTCTTTTTTCCATCCGGTCCTACCTGGGGGCGCAGGCTATCAAGGATACTCGAGTGATGCTTTAGAATTCTAACCCAGGTTCACGATCCGAGGCCAAGCCCAATTTTCACCTCGGTATATTCTCATTGTACCAGGTTTCAGGCCAAAAGCAAGCGAGAATATTGAGATACGACAATTCCAAATTTGACTGGATTAATATGATTAACAGGAGTTATGGACAAGATAATCCTGTTAATCCTGTCAGAAAAAGAAGTGGCCGGGAATGCAAAATTAGTTGGATAAATAACCAGGCCATCTCCGGGCGGTTATAGCCCCGGACACGTTTGGTCGGGAAAGTTTTGCCGTACCGGAAGCGCCTGGTCGGAACTATCATGCCAGAATCGGGCGTGAAAGAGACCAGCATATCGAGAGTACTCGTCATCTCGCCCGTCTTCGCTCCGGCGTTTACTTGCGCGTCCAGCCATGCCTCAGTGGAGGTTTGTTGTCTTTCTGGGAATCTGTTCTTTTCTCCCTGTTGTGGGGAAGTCGGATAGTCCTCCTACTGTACATCGTGATAATGCTTACTTAGAGCAAGGTGGAACCATCCGGGGGGAACCTGACCGATCAATAGTGTTGCATTATCATCAGTTTTTATGTTACACTTCTATCTCAGTTAGAGGGCTGGCGATCAAAATCGATAAGCGGCCCCAAAAAACCTCTCGCCTTCTCTAATCCACCGCGTTGATGGAATCTCATCTGTCTTTAGAATCTTAGTTCGACTGTTCAGCACTGAAGAATTGCCCCATTCGGACAATAAAATTATGCCGATATGTCCGACCATATCCTGAAAATCCGCCTTTTCAATCGAACCCAGGGTGCACTGATCGTTAGCACAACGCCCGCGAGGGAACGAAACCGAGGGTGCAAGTATGACTGAACATAAATCCGGAGAGGATCGCACGGCCGGGTTACGCCGCCGTGCAGAGGAGCGCAGTAGAAAAGGTACCACCCAAGTCAATCAAACAATGGCCGAAAAAGATAACCTGATGCTGGTTCACGAATTGCAGGTTCATCAGATCGAGTTGGAGATGCAAAACGAGGAGCTGCGTAACGCCCAGGAGCAACTCGTCGAATTATTGTCAAAATACTCCGATCTCTATGACTTTTCGCCAGTCGGCTACGTTACTTCGAACAAAGCGGGGCTCATCCAGGAAGCAAACCTCACTTTTTCCGGTCAGCTTGGTATTGAAAGAAGCCTACTGATCAACACCCCCCTTTGGCTTTACGCAACCGCGCCGGACAGAGGCAAGTTTCAGTCGCACCTTGATCAGGTTTTTAGAACCAAAGAACGGCGAACCTGTGACCTGAGACTCAAAAGACTGAGCGGCCCGGAATATTATGTACAATTGGACAGTATCCGGGTGCTGAATGTCGATGGCGCCGAGTTATGCCGGACTTCGATAACGGATATATCTATTAGTAAGGAGGCGGAAGAAGGGCTCATCAGAGTTCAGGACGATTTGGAAAGGAGGGTGGAGGAACGCACAGTCGAACTCAGTGCCAACGAAATGCGGTTTAGAAAATTATCACAGGAATTTCATAGTCTTCTCAATGCCATCGGCGATAGTTTGCTCCTGCTCTCCCCCGAAATGGAAATCTTGTGGACCAACGAAGGCAATGCCTACCGGTTGAATGTGCCAGTGGCCGAGGCAGTGGGGCAAAACTGTTATAAGTTGGTATATGGCCGATCTGCTCCCTGTGAAGACTGTCCGGCCGTGAGATGTTTCCAAACGACGGAAAAGGAGGTTGTGGTCGAAACCCGCGATGGAACAGTGCTGGACAAAAGAGCGTTTCCAATCAAAGAAGGCCGGAGAGTCGGCAGCGTAATCCTGATAGTCACTGATATCACGCTGAAGATGGCGGTGCAGGCGGAAGCCATGCAGGCATGTCATTTGGCCTCGTTAGGGGAGCTGGCCGCCGGAGTCGCCCATGAGATTAACAATCCCATCACTGGTATCATAAACTATGGTCAAATATTGATAAATGAGTGCAGCCTTGAGAGCATGGAAAAGGACATCGGAGAGCGCATCGTGAAGGAAGGTGAGCGTATCGGCCGTATCGTCAAGACCCTCCTCTCTTATGCACGTGATTGGCGAGAAGAGAAAAAGCCCACTCGCGCCTCTGCCATTCTTGAAGAATCCATTATTCTAACCCAGGCTCAGATCCGGAAGGAGGGCATCAGTCTAAAGATAGATATTCCCGATGACCTTCCGAAAGTGAAGGCTAACTTTCAGCAAATCCAGCAGGGTTTTATCAATATCATAAACAACGCCCGCTATGCCTTGAACGAGAAGTATCCCGGGAGGCATAAAAATAAGCGTTTTGAGATTACCGGCGAGAGAGTAACCATAAATGATCACCCGTATGTGAGAATCACATTTTACGATCAAGGAGTGGGCGTTTCCGCCCATGAACTCTCCATGCTGACGAAGCCGTTCTTTTCCACAAAACCGTTCGGGAAAGGGACGGGCCTGGGATTGAATATTACCCAAAGAATCATCACCGATCATGGCGGGTTCCTCAGTCTGGAGAGTACCAAAGGGGAGTTTACCAGGGTCACAGTTGATTTACCGGCCAATCGGAGCGATGAAGAGGATAAGAATGAGTGCAAAAATTCTTGTAATCGATGACGAGGAATCAATCAGGTTTACCTTCGAAAGGTTCTTAGGGGCTGCTGGGTATATCGTAACGATTGCTGAAAGCTGCAGCGAAGCCCTGGCTCGAATAAACGAGACGCTCTTCGACGTGGTGTTCGCCGACATCATTTTGGGGGATGGGACGGGAATCGATATCTTGAGCGAGATCAATGCCCGAGGCTTGAGCTGCCCGGTCATCGTGGTCACGGGAGATCCGGATGTCGAGACCGCGGCTGACTCCATTCGCCTGGGTGCCTTCGATTACATCCCCAAGCCCGTCAACCAGGAATCATTGCTGCATGCCACCCGAACGGCCTTGAAGTATAAGGACGTAACTGAGGAAAAGGAAAGATACCGGACAAACCTCGAGGCTATCTTCAGGAGTGTCAGGGATGCCATCATCACCGTTGATAAAGAATCAGTGGTGATCGAACTCAACGAGACAGCCATGACCATGTGTGGATATTCGCGTGATGACATCGGAAAGCCCTTTAGCTCTCTACCCGAAATATGCAATGGAAGATGTGCGGAGATTCTCGCTGAAGCGATCAAGAGTGGAGAGCCCGTCGAGGTAGACCGGATGGAGTACCGCCCTCCCAATGGTGGACGACGGGTCATTAGCGTCAGAACATACCCTCTTCTAAGTCTTATGGGCAAGCTCTCGGGCGTCGTGATGGTCTTGAGGGATGATACCCATGTGGCCAATCTGGAAAGAGAGCTCAAAGAGCACCGGCAGTTCCATCACATCGTAGGTAGAAGTGAGCCGATGCAGAAGGTTTATTCCCTCATAGAAGCTTTGGCCCGTGTTCATACAACTGTGCTCATTACAGGAGAAAGTGGGACGGGTAAAGAACTGGTCGCCGAGGCTCTGCACCGGGCCGGAGAACGCAGCCATAAACCGCTGGTCAAGGTGAACTGCTCGGCATTGTCTGAAAATCTATTTGAAAGCGAGCTCTTTGGTCATGTGAAGGGAGCCTTTACCGGCGCTATTAGAGACAACGTGGGGCGGTTCCACAGAGCGGATGGCGGCGCCATCTTCTTTGATGAGATTGGTGACATCTCGCCAAGTATACAACTGAAGCTCTTGCGGGTCCTTGAAGAAAAGGAATTCGAGCGAGTCGGAAGCTCTACTCCAATTAAGGTGGACGTTCGGCTGATCGCAGCAACGAATAGAAATCTCATGGAGAAAGTCAGCCTTGGAGAATTGCGGGAGGATCTCTACTACCGGCTGAAAGTGGTAGAGATCAGATTGCCGCCCTTAAGGGACAGGCGTGAAGACATCCCTCTTCTGGTTGAACATTTTCGTAACAGGTTCAACACTAAATTCAAAAAAATCATTGAAGCCATATCATCTGATGTCATGAAAGCCTTTCTCAAGTATCCCTGGCCGGGCAATGTGCGGGAACTCAAGCACACCATGGAGCATGCCTTTGTTCTGTGCAGCCAAAACATCATTACCTTCGAGCATCTGCCGCCTGACTTCATGAATTATCCAGGAATCGAACCTCGCTCTGCCAATGAGACACAGGACGCCGACTCTAATGGAATTCTTGAAGCCTTAGAGAAAACCGCGTGGAACAAAGCAAAAGCTGCCCGGTTGCTGGGAATAGATCGCGTGACCCTCTACCGAAAAATAAAAAAATACAATCTCACTAAAGATACCCCCCGATGTTGAAGTGTTGCACGTGATACAGAAATTCCGCAACGCTTCCGTTGCATGCAACACTCCTTCGCGACAAGCTCACACCCTCTGATGGCTCTATCCATACCTTAACTATCTACATGTTTTAAATAGAATGTCCAATGTGACGTCTCTTGGTCCGGCGGGCATAAAAGTTGCTTTAAAGAAAAGGCAGCATGGCTCATTTGGCTCCCATCCTGCTTCTCTGCTGTTATTTCTCATTCGATCAGAGACACAGGCTCATTGAAAAGAAGGAAGCGACTAATGACATGTTTTTTGAGCGGGCGGAGAGCCGATTCAGCCAGGTGAGGCGCCCTGCCTTTCCAGCGCCGAGCGTAGATTGTAGTATGGGTAATCGAAGGTATCCATCCAGTATTTCTAATTTTCACAACCAAGAAGGAGAACTTTATGAAAAGATTGATGTTGTTCGTATTGTTATTGGCCGTTATGATTATGCCGTGCAGTTTATTTGCCGAGGAGGGACAGGTGACTACCACGGTCACCAAGACGGAAGCCGCGGGGACGGTCAGCGAGTTTAGCCCGGATTCCATGGTGATCCGGACCGAAACCAGCTCATCTCCGGTTCAATACAAACGCACCAAGACCACAACCTATGTTGACGACACGGGTGCGCCCGTCGCCGTAGAGACTGTCAAGTCTGGTCTGCCGGTCACGGTTTACTACACTCGTGAAGGCGATCACATGATCGCTAACAAAGTGGTGATTTGTAAAACCACGAAGACGACGACCGAGACTCGAGAATAACCAGTTGGTCGACCCAGCACAAATAATGATATTATTCCAAGAAGTTGGACCAGCGTCATCATCTGGGCGTCTGGTTCAACTTGAGGTTAACGCCATCACCAATGTGCCCCAAATAAAACTACCTGAGGAGGTATGGCAAGATGAAGAAAGGTAAAATGCACCACATGTGGTTCATCATTTCCGTAATCGCATTGCTGGCCGTCCCATCATTATCCGGGGCGCAAGATAGGTCCGGGAGAGGCGTAACAGATGATGTAGTTTTCTACATCGTGGGGACGGGTTGCAACGACACTGATGGCAATTGTTACATATATGGTAATAATACCACCTGGCCGGATGGCCGTCGCTTTATCATCCCTTCGGCTAAACAGGATCAGTATCTGACCATCGCCACCACGGCCATAACGTTTGGACGAACTTTGGTCATTCGCGTGTCTGATCCCGGCAATCTTGGGACGTTGACCAAAATGGAATATGGTCCCTGTCACAGTCTCAATTCCGGGGATGCAGGTCAGACATCATCAGACGGGCAGTGATCACCAGCGACACGGTCAGGCTATTTAGTTACTCCAAAATTAATGACTGGTTACCCAGGCCGGCTATCAATTCTGGAAACCCAATGTCACCAACGGGACCCAAGTAAGGTCTGTCCAGCCCCGCTTGGCTCTGCCAGGTGGGGCTTTCTTGAGACACAGCCCGGAGCCCACCTCATTCCTGAGTTTCATTCCAATTTCCAATGCAGACCCGGCTCGTGGGCATACAGTTGGTTCCTCTGTTATCCTCCAATGTTACCTACCAACATTCTTCTGGTAATCTGAGACATCTCTGATCCTGGAAACGGAGGCTCGAACCCGGCACAGGTTGAAAAGAGCCTTTCGCTATGGTCCGGTCGCACTTCGGGGTAACCAGTCTCACCCTTATTAAAGAATTAGACGATCGATCAAGAATCTAACCTAACAATTCCGATTACCACCGACTTGGAGGGGAAAATGACAAAAATACGCAGACTACTCGCACTACCCGTTTTTCTTATCTTCTTGCTAGTTGCATTCACCGGACTTTCAAAGGCTGACGTTATAGTTATTGATGGGTTGCATTTACTATCTATTGTTGATCCATTCCTAGAACCTGATTATACAGCCTATCTTAAAGAGGCTATTCCGGCTGACCAGGCCGCGCTGATTGAACAGAAGATTGGCCCTATCACAGCATTCAAATGGTCCAGAAATATTTATGATACGGACGATAATTTAATACATAGCTTATCACAAGTCCTCGCAGACGCGTCACAAGCAAGCATCGCCCAAAAAAAACCTTTTGTTGTTCTTACACATAGTTGGGGTACCGTGTTAGCCTACCTGGCGCTGGCCAAAAAACCGGATATTAAGGTTGATAAATTTATCACTTTGGGTTCGCCTCTAGATTCTATGACCGGACTCGTAAAGTCGTTTACAGAGATTTATGTCTCGGACGTTAATGTTCTGCCTAATGTAACAGAATGGAATAATTATTGGATAGATTGTGATCCAATTTCTGGAAGTATCTCTGTGGCCACGCATAACATTAAGCTTCAAGGTAACGATAAATTAACTTCTTCCCAATATACAGGTGAATTAACCAGGTCCCAATCTAGAGATGAATTGGTTACTTGCCATGAAAAATATTATTCTGACTCCACTGCATGGAACCAAATATTATCTGATGTTCTGGGCTCTTTTGATCCTACTAGAGGAGTCTGGAATGCGCCCAATGGAAAGAAGCTCTATTTCCAAACCTATACCGATGGCGGGGCCATTTGCATCATTTCTTTAGATGGAAAGATCATAATCACATTTTTTGCCAGCAACATTAATAACGGCGTCTTTGACGGCGGCGACGTCCCTACTGGCGGCAAAAAACAACATTTAACAATTACCTTTTCTTCTCCTACCCAGGCGGACTATGTCCTGACCGATGTGGCCTCCGGCGCGACGGAATCATCCAAGTTAACGGTGGACTCCCCGGCCGAAGTCAACCCAACCACCGACGGCATCTGGCAGGCCACGCCCGATACGTTACAAATGTTTTATTTCCAAAGATATACTGGCGGCGGGGCCCTCCTGCTACTGAGTCGTGACGCCGTTAATTGTGAGGCCTACTATGACCCCGCGGCAACGGCGAATCTCTTCTCGGGCCGGGATATTTATAATCTGGGTACCCATGTTTCCTTTAGTTTTGTCACTGCCGCCAGCGGGCAGGTATTGAAAGAAACCAGTGATGGAAAAAAGACGACGTGGAATGTAAATCTGGTTAGTTCGGCTAAGTAGTAAACCTTGAAACGGTCGGTTTAAACCCGACCATGCGCCCTGCCAATTGTGCCTGGTGGGGCTTTTTCGTGTGTGTGATCGGCGGGGCGTAAATCGGGCAGGAGGAGGGATGGCCGGCGCCACTGTCGAAGTGTTGCGCGTAATACAGAAATCCCGCAACACTTCTGTTGCATGCAACATCTATTTTCTTGTCGGCTAGAAGCCGGCACTCCCATCGCCAGGTCTTAACCTGCCGTTATGCCATAACAATATTTTATGAATGCTATCATTTGCTTTCCGGCACGAATCTTGATCATCCTAACTATAAGAATAGCCATTCCGGACATTTCTTGCCAGCCAGTCCTGATGGGTGAGTTACGGATGACGTTTCCAAAGAAGACCCAAGTACTGCCGAGTCTCTTCTGAACTAGCGGAGCCTCTCAGAAGGATAATGTAATGAAGGCAAATATACTCATAATCGATGATGAAGAAAGCATCAGATTCAGCTTTCACAGATTCCTCACAGCTGAGGGGCACAATGTGATCACTGCCGGAAGTTACTTTGAAGCTCTGTCGCGAATGGATGAAATGGAGTTTGATCTGATACTTGCAGATATCATTCTCGATGATGGATGGGGGATAGATATCTTACAGGAGGTCAGACAAAGAAACCTCAAAACCCGGGTGATCATCAGGACGGCCTATCCTACTGAGAAAACAGTTAATG
>JADFXK010000178.1 GCA_015233625.1 Deltaproteobacteria bacterium
GGTTGCGCTATGGGAAGATCTGTATCTGCACTGATGCCGACGTGGACGGATATCATATCAGCACCCTGTTGCTTACCTTTTTCTACCGGTATATGCCCGAGTTGATTATTCGGGGGCATATCTTTCTGGCCCAGCCGCCCCTATTTCAGATCACCATTGGAAGCGGCAAGAAGCAACAAGTCCATTATGCTTACGCCGATCAGGAGCGGGATCGCTTCCTGGCCCAGGACAAGAACGCCGTGATTAAGCGATACAAGGGCCTGGGTGAAATGAACGTTGACGAATTAAAGGAAACGACCCTGGCCCCAGGGAAGCGCCGGTTGCTCCAGGTCCGGATCGAAGATACCGTCCAAACCGATCAGGTCTTCGAGACCCTGATGGGGAAGGATGTCTCCAAGCGCTTCCTGTTCATTCAAGAAAACGCGGGGTTTGTCCGGGAAGTGGACGTTTGAGTTCCGCAACACGAAAATCTTATGCCAGGATACAAACAACATCTCTTGGGTGGCGGGATACTGGCCGCTCTGTGTCTGGCCGGTCTGTTCTGGATGCGATGGTATCGGCCGGATTGGCCGGTGGCTTTGGTGCTGATAGGTATTGCCCTGTTGGCGGCGTTGTTTCCAGATACGGACACTGATTCGGTCGGCCAACGATTGTTCTATGGCGGCCTGGCCGTGGTAGATGTCTGGCTGATCTTCAAAGGCGCGTATAAGTGGGCGGCTCTGTTGGGATTATTCGCCATGTTTCCGAACTTGGGCCGGCATCGGGGGTGGACTCACACCTGGTGGGCGATGCTGGTCATCCCGGCCCCGATGATTATTATTCCAGCCGTCTGCTACCATTACCCCTGGCCCGGCCTGGTCCCCTATTACCTGGCCGCAGTGACGGGATATCTGTCTCACCTGGTTTTAGACCGAAAGTTTTAATCAACCAGTGGGGCGGGCTGTGCCGGCAGTCTGTTCCGCAGTCCTGTTTCTCGCCGTTGCCCTCCTGAGCCTATTCCTCTTGAACAATACGCTGTGCGTCGTTTTGAGATATCTTGTGGATCTAATCTATATGGTTGCAGAGACCAGATTCATGTATTATATTCATAGTAAAAATAGACCCCTGATAAGTTGTGGCTGACGCAGCTTCGGGACTATGAACTAACAGGAGCATAATACGGGATAAACATGCCAGGCCGGACTGACCCGCCAGCCACTATTTTGGCTGAATTGAAAAAAATGGTAGCTTCCCCACACCTCGACCGGTTCCCCAAAGCCGCCGGCCTGGTTGGCGAATACGTCATTATTCGGGATGAAGGCGGCCACGACGAAAAGACTATTTCCCGTTGCTCTTCGGAGATGGCTTTTCTAATGCTGTCTTTGGCCGAGTCCGTGTCTGAATCGCAATTGGTCAGTATTTGTTTGAACTCCCTCCAAAAACTCGGTTACTTGGGCTCAACCCTGACTCTCCGGTACTTGCATGGACCGGCCCTGCCGCCGGGAGGGATCAAGGGGCTTGTCGCCTTATATCCCCTCAGCCGGATATTTCTTCTCCTGAATCAATTTCTTAAGGTGCCGCGCTCCGAAGAAGGGGGCCTGTTGGCTTGGGTCATGGAGATGATGAACGCCAAAAAGACGCCGGATCCGGAACAAATTCTTCTTTTTTTAAAACAAGTTGAAAGAAACGGTGATTTCCTGGCTCAGCCGATCCGAGACGTCTTGTTTCCAGTCCGGAAAATCTGGTTTCGGTGTGATTTAGAAAAGTGGATCACGTCCATCTTGGAGCAGCCGAAGACCAAACAGGATTTCTTTATCATTATGATGGCCATCAGGACGTTGACCGCCCGGCATTTGGTTCCCAAGCTAGCTGAATATCTGAAGGTGAAGGATCCTGCCGTGGCTTTGACTATTCTGGAGACCATCAGCAAGGTTGGCCAGAGAGGTGACCTGGGCCTGGCCAGGTCCGTGGGTTCGCTCCTGAGCCATCCTAACTCTTCTATCCGGTTGGCCGCGCTGGATACCCTTAACGCCCTGCAGCCGCCGGCTCCTTATCTGTCGCGGATCTACCTCTATCTATATAATGGACAACCTCTCCTCAGAAAAGCACTTCTCTTTAAGTTGCTGTATCTTGATGCTCCCTCGTTGGCCGGGTTCTTGGATAACCTGCCTGAAGAAAGCCGGAAAGAAGCTTATCTTTGTCTCTTTTTCTTTCTTTCTCGGATCTGCCCGGAACAATTGTCAGATGGGCTGGACTATATGGCGGATCAGTTTCCTCTCGAAGTCAAGGCCAATCAAGAGGTTGCCGCGGTCATTAAAAATGGGCTGCAGTCTTTCGGCGCCACCTTTTTTTCCGGTAGATCTGCCGGGGGCGGCTGGGCGGCAACCAGGGGTAAGCCGGGGCCTCGCCCGAAAAGTTTTGTCAGGTTATCAGACCGGGATCGGGACCTAATCCAAAAATCGGTGAAGAACTGTCTAAATATTGAGCACTTGCAGCTACCCGGCGCCGATCTGGCAGACCTGGCCTTCCGTTTCATGACACTTAGCCAGGTGGATCTGCGGGGGGCCAGAATCAGAAAAGTCAGATTCGAGAATGTGACTATTGACAACCTGGACCTGGGCGAAGGAACGATGGAGCAAGTCGTCTTCGAAAAATGTCGGATCAACCGCCTGCGGGCTCCGGCCGCCCAGATTAGCCAAACTACTTTTCAAGGATGCGTGTTAAAAGAAGCTGATTTTTCCAACGCGGAGTTCTCCCAGGTCTCTTTCCTCGACATGGAGGTGAACAATAGCCATTTTGTTGAGGCCGTGTTAAAAGACGTCCATTTTAAGCAGGCATTGATTAAAAACAGTAACCTGTGGGGGGCCCAAATCATTCTGGCCAAGATGTCTTGCTGTCGCCTGGTGGCGGTGGAGTTCTCCTTTGCCGGAATCATGTCTTCGACCTTCAAGGGGGTAGAGTTCGAAGACTGCTGCTTTGACATGGTCTCGATTGGAGAGACCGGATTCGCCACGTGTTCCTTTGCCGCGTGCCTGTTCAGCCGGTGTTTCTTTTATAAATTGAATACGGATGAATTTCACCTGCTCGGCGAGGCCTGGCTGGCTCAGAAAAACCTGTTTCAGGCCATGGAACAGCCGTTGAAGAAAGAGGAGGTTCCTCAGGCATGGCGGTCCTGGGAAGCTCATGTCTGGATCAAGGACCTGGTGGATCTCTGGTTTCGCCAAAAGGATGCGAACTGGCGGGCCGCGGTATTGATCGAGAATGATCGACGGCGGTTTGACTGGGTCTTAGAAACCCTGGGACGGCCGCAGAACGATTTTTTTCGGATACTGCCTTATCTATTACACACCGACATCTTGGACCGGCAGGGTAAGGGGCCGGCGGGAGGCGCTCCTTTGGGCGTTAGTGGCTATCATCCTGATTATACAACCATGAGACTGGTCAAGAAGTATTTTGGTGATACCGTCCCCCCGTCTTCCGCCACCGGTCCGGCGGCGATTGAAGCCATCTATACGATCGGCAGCCTGGGTACATTTGCCCAAACCTCAAAATCCGACCTGGACTACTGGATTTGCTACGATTCGGGGGTTATCTCGGAATCCCAAATGGCCCTCATCCAACCTAAGCTGGACAAGCTATCGTCCTGGGCTCAGAAGCAGTTTGGATTATCCGTTTTCTTCTTCCTGATGGATCTCAGAAAGGTTCGAGAAAACAATTTTGGGTTCAGTGACGAAGAGGGGTCCGGCTCAGCCCAGGCTCAGATATTAAAGGAAGAATTTTACCGCACGACCATCAGGATTGCCGGAAAGATGCCGGCCTGGTGGTTGACACCACCCCATGCTGATCATGGGACGTATCAAGACCATGTTTCCTGGATGATCGGAGGACACTCCTGGTTGCGTGATAAAGTGACTGATCTCGGTCATATGGATGAGATTGCCCCAGGTGAATTCTTTGGCGCCTCATTATGGCAAATTGTCAAATCATTGAAAAGCCCATTCAAGTCACTAATGAAACTGGGTTTGCTGGAGAAATACGTAACCGCCCAAGATCGCCGCGGGCGGCTCTTATGTGACCGAATTAAGGACAACCTACTCGTCGGCCTGACCGATCTGGATCAAATCGATCCCTATGTAGTGATGTTTCAAGAATTGAATGATCACTTCCTGCTGATGGGCGATCAAGAGTCTTTAGACCTGATCAAAATGGCCTTTATCTTGAAGAGCGGCGGCGGAAAAATTGATCCGATGGAAATTTTGGCGCCTAGGGCAGAGAAGAGTATCTTGCTCAATCGCTATTTCAGGGAGTGGAAGTGGACCGTTAACCAAATAACCGAGCTCACCCAATTCGACTCATGGGACTTTAAGAAAAAGGCTGCCTTGGGGGACATGATTAAGAGTTTTATTTTGCGCACTTATGTCAGAATTCAGGATTCTTTACAGCACCGCCAGGCTGATATCAAGATCAACGAAATGGACCTGACCAAACTGGGCCGCCGGATAATCTCCAACGTCAGTATGAAAGAAAATAAGCTGGAGAGATTGTCTTCCGTTTTTCCTCTGGAGAATATCTTCACCGAGCTGCATTTTCAAGGCATTAAGGTCATGGGGCAACCCACGCTATGGGTGGTCAAAGGGGTCCAGGGCAAGGCGGGTCAGACCAAGAATGACTTAGTGGAGATAAAAAGAGATCGAGATATGGCCAGATTGCTGGCCTGGATCATCATTAACAATTTGTACTATCCCGAAATGGCGCTTCGAACCGACGCCAGCTTATCCCCGGTTTCGGCCAAAGACGTGGGAGAATTGTTGCGTACTCTCCGGGAATTTTTTCCGATCAAAGAGACCTTTGAAACGGCTCTAGACGAACATGTCAAACCAGAGCGGGTGGTCAAGGTGTTCGGCATCCTGAATCTGTTGACTTTAAGAAGAACCACGAAAATATCTGAGGCGACCTTAATCTACGCCACCAACTGGGGTGAAGTGTTCTCTATCTCACCCGCGATAACCGACGCCGCACTTAAAGATAATCCCATTGAATTCTTGAAAAAGAATATCAAGCAGAATTGTCCTGCCCAACTCCAGGTGAAATTTTTTATTCCTCACCAATCCCGCTGCCCTTTGCCAGTATTCCTGTCGTGGTAGGGAGTCGGACCGCGTAAAATAGGAATCGTGTAACTTATCGACGGCCGGTTTTCAGCACTCTGCGAAGTGAGGCACAACCATGGGCCGGTCGATCTAACCTGACGGTGCCTGGTACCACGATAATCAGCCTAATCTACTGTTATTAGATGGATGAAGAATGAAGAGCCGATTGGTGGGAGGAATATTTTTCTTTCATTGTCGTGAGCGCAATAATTGTTTGACTTGACCGGTGTCATATGCTAACTTGACTGGTAAAATCAAATTTGAAGTTTCAGGCTTGACCCTCAACACCCGGATATCTCACAAGGAAGGATGTTGACACTAATTCAAGTGTTGTGTGTGCGGGCTTAAGATCACCAGACGGTTTCAGGCATATAAACCTGTTACATGCAGCCGGCAATCGTTACAGATGATGACCATCGGAGTGGGGTGGACGATATGAGAGGCAATAAGAGACGTAGGACCGTTCTTCTGACCGCCGCCTTCTTCGCGGCCATGGTAGTATTATCCTTGTTCATGGGAAACCGACCGGGATATGCGGATGATAATAGGTTAACCCCTGACCCATTGCCGCGGGAACTAACTACAACCCAGGCCTACGTCAACGCGACCACCGGTGTTGACGGCAGCGGCGGGACGCTGAGCGCTCCTTGGAAAACGATAACATATGCCTTGCAAAAGGCCACTCCGGCCACTAATATTGTCATAAATGTTGCCCCCGGAACCTATCCTGAGAATCTTGCCGGAGGAGTGTCTCTCCTCATTCATCAAGATGGGACTACTATCACGAGATTAGGGACAGGGGATGTGGTGTTGGATAGCGGCGGGGTGATGACTTCGACCTCGACCCTAGATATTGGAGGGTTCAGCAACATCACCATAAGCGGCCTTAAGTTCATTAATCGCCCTGGAGGTTATGGAATCGCCGGCTGGGGCGCTTCTACCGGTCAACACGACATCAATGTCACCGGCTGTTACTTCGACAAGTTGAATGGCGGTGTCTCTATGCTAAACGCGACCGGGCTCCCCACGAGCCCTATCACCAAAGTCACCGTCGGTACCTGCACATTTACCAATGTCGCCACTCCCCTCCTGATCTGTGGCTGTGACCAGGTGACCGCGGATGGGCTGTCCATAACTCAGACTGACACTACCCTTTCGGGTCGCGGTATTTGGTTTGGCACATTCCCTGGCTTCTCCGCTACCCCCACAAATCACGTCAGTATAGTTAACTCGACTATTTGGGGAACCGCGAAGGGGATCACTTTCAACGACGTTCAGGTTGGATTAGTTGAGCATAATCAAGTGTCTAATTGCCACATTCACCATATCGGAATCTATAATTCTGCTCCAGATATACTCCGAAATACCATTATCGGCAACCCCGCCTCAGACACCAATAACGGCCTCCTTCTCTCTCTCGCATCATCGGCCGATGTCTCACCGGATCAGGCCAAAGACCTCCCGCTTCAAGCTTCGGTAAGGAAAGTCCGCCGAGCTACTCTCAAGCCTAATGGGTCGAAGCGCCAGGCCGGCGCCTATCCGTCCCTTGTCCAAAATAATTTTATCGACAGCACCTCTTTGGGCATAGAGACTCACGGTGGGAGCAAAATTTATAATAACACCATTGTGAACAGCCAGCCGTCGCTGGCCCTCCCAGGCAAGGGCATATATGTCGGAGACGGCACCCCGGACATAAAATACAACATAATTTACAACTATACCGATTATGGCATATTCTCGAATTCGACCATCAGCGCCAATTATAATGACATCATCTCTTCAACCGGAGTGGATTACGGAGGAGGGGTAACCCCAGGCCCCAATAGTTTTGGCGTTGATCCCAAGTTTGCGTCTCCCCAATCGGTTCCGTCAACATCTGACAACTACCGTTTGACCGATTTGTCGCCGTGCATTGACGCCACTGATCGGACTGATGTCGGGATTGACCTGGGTGGCAGCCTTCGACCGTTTGGCCCGTTCTGGGATATGGGTTGCTATGAATACGGCTCCCCAGTATCTTTCAAATTGGCTGTGGCCGGGGGTACGACTGCCGCAAGCTACGTTATGATTACCATCCCGCTGACCGTCAGCCCCAATGATATCATCTCAGTCCTGACCCCCACTTTTGGACCTTACGTTCCAACTTCCTGGAGGGTCTTTCGGTATGATCCCGGCACGCTGAATTACCTCGAAGCGCCTTCAGTCCCGGCCGTAGTGTCAGGCGCGTCTTATTTTTTGATTTCGGCCAATTCGGCTACGATTACGCTTACTGGCAATCCTGGCCCTCCTGTCCGGATAATGACAATTCCGCCGGGCTGGAACATGATTGGAAACCCTTATCGATTTAGCCTGTCGGTAAACAACATCATGGTTTCGGCTGACGGTGTCGGCTATGTGTCCATGACCGTCCCGACTCAAACCTTGACCAACAAGACGTTATGGCAATGGACGGGCGGTCCTGACTACGTTGCGGGGTCCGTCATCGCTCCCGGCAGCGGCGGATTCTTGAAAAATATTACCGGGAGTAATGTCTTTGTCAAGTTTAGCCCCATCCCAGCCACCCCCTTTGACCTAAAGAAGAGAACTTTGGCGGGTGACCACTATTTGTCTGTCGGGGAGGACAGACCACCGGCTCCTCCCGGAGCGAAGTAATTTCACCGGCGCCCGGCTGTTCGAGTCAGGTTGAGATGAATTGGGCACTGTGGCCGGGCGAGGTCAATTCTTCATTGGTAATGAATTGATATCATCAGAATTCATTTGTTAGGAGCTGGCTTTGAAGAGATCAAAATCAATCGGGTTTATTTTGGCCATTTTTGCCGCCCTGTATATGGCTTGGTGCGTGCCCCAGGTATGGGCTGATGAAGAGGCGGATAATCTCTTCAACCGCGGCAAGTTTGAATATGCCGATGACCACTATAAGGCCGCCCTTGATTATCTGAAAAAGGCCGTGGCCCGCGACCCTTATACTTTGGAATATAAGTATTACCTGGCCCTAACCCAGATCAAACTTGGCCAAGTGGACGAGGGCGCCGCGGTCATGGTGACTCTGGCTGAAAAATACCCGACCCAGTATGGCAAGGTGTATTTCGACCTGGGCCCCGTTTATATGCAGCGCAAACAATGGTCCAAGGCCATCGAGACGATTGATAAGGCGCTGAAGGTTGATCCGCGTCGGGCCGATATGGTTTTTGATATGGCCATCGCCAATCTTAATATGGAGAGATACCCTGAGGCCGTTAATTTATTTAATAAGACCAAGACCGTCGATCCGAAGTTTGCCCAGGTGAGCGACTATCATATCGGGCTGTGTCAATTCAAAATGGCACAATATGACCGGGCCAAAACCACTTTAGAGGCGGCG
>JADFXK010000179.1 GCA_015233625.1 Deltaproteobacteria bacterium
TCGCTTCGCTCGAAATGACAATGAAGTGAATCATCCGGAATGACGATGTCAATGTGTCATTCCGAACGAATGTGAGGAATCTTATCACATCCGAAGATGGTCAGGCCGCACCTTTAATCAACAGTATTGGGGGGCGGACCAGGTTATCCTTTGAAGGGGCAGAGTGGCAGTCGGTAAAATTAATGAATTAGCTTGAACAAAATAGTGACGGCGGCAGTGATCATAACCCCGACAATGGCGGTCTGGGCGGCGATTAGAGTGGCCGTCCATTTGATCAGTTCGGCCTGCGACGTTGAAATCTTTGTTTCAACACCTGAAATTTTCATATCAATATTGTTCTGCAACCTGGATTCGGTGACCAACAGATTGTGTTTTAGGTCTTCAATGTCTCTTTTGGTCGCCAGTGTTTCCATCTGTTGCCGGTGGCTTTCTCTGAAAATCTTAGAGAGTTTTCAGCAGGTTTGGTCATCCAGGGTGGTCTGTTTAAGCTGTTCATAAATTGACAGACTATCAAATTGTTCCATGACGGACCTCCTTAAAGCCATTATAGCCGGGAAAGGCAGAAAAAGAAAACAAATTTTATCGAAGCAGCCGGGAGCAGAGGCGCTTAAAAAATAAAGGATATAAGCATGAGTGCTGTGACCAAAACCATTAGCCGGCGGATGCGGCTGGTCGGCCTGATCGCCGTGGTGGTATGGGGTATGATGACCTTCCCGGCCTGGAGCCTGGCCGCGTCGGACACGCCGACAGTGATTCCGCCTTCCGCGGCCGGAAAGCGCATCCTGATTTTATATTCCTATGCCGAGGGGACACCCGCGTATATTCGTATCGGCACCGCTTTTCGGGCCGTCATGGATGAGGCCGGAATCGGCGTCAACAGCCTGTTCTCCGAATACCTGGACCTGTCCCGCCGCCGCGACTCCCAATATATCCAGTCCCTGCGTGAGATGCTGCTTCATAAATACGCCGGAGTGAAAATTGACGTCATCGTCACCATTCATGATCCGGCGCTATCCTTTCTCCTGCACGAAGCCAACGATATTTTTCCGAATGCTCCCGTCCTGTATTTTCCGACGACGTATCATACCGATACCGCCGAACTGTCCATTCCTGGACGGCAGGTGGTCCTAATGCCAATCAAAACCGACTTCCGAGGGACTCTGGAACTGGCCTTGAAGGCCTTCCCCGACACCAACCGAGTCGTAGTGGTTAACGGCGCCGGCGTGGAGGACAAGAAATACGAAGATGCCGCCAAGATTGCCTTTGCCCCCTGGCAGGGTCAATTGGAGTTTGAATACATGAAAGAAGACCATCCGTTGGAAGAAATTATCCAGCGGCTGGCCGGGCTCCCCCCCAAAACCATCATCATCTTTACCGTGTTCTACTCCGACAAAACCGGCCGCGAGTTCATCCCGCGGGAGGTGGTGAAGAAAATCGCCGCGACGGCCAACGCGCCGGTTTTCGGTCTTTACGATATTCTCCTGGAAACCGGCCTGGTCGGTGGTTCGCTCACTAACTTAAAGGCGGCAGGGACCAGAGCCGGCCGGCTGGCCCTGAATATCCTGAGCGGGAAACGCCGGCTCACCGCTCCGGTCACGATCCTGGAGGGGGAAAATACACCTATATTCGATTGGTCCCCATTCAAACGATGGAGGGGGCGGACGGCCGAACTCCCCCCAGGCACCCTCTTTGTCAATCGTCCCCCTTCGTTGTGGATTGATTATCGTGAGTATGTTATCGGGACCGTTGCCTTCCTTTTGGTCCAATCGTTTTTGATCGTCTTGCTCCTGATCCAGAGACGTCGTCGGAGATTGGCCGAAGCCGCCCTGCGGGAGAGTGAAGAACGTTTCCGGGTCATTTTTGATGAAACGCCGGACGGCCTCCTGGTGGCCGATCTTGAACAGAAAACATTCATCATGGCCAACCGGATGATTTGCACCATGCTCGGTTATAGCTACGAGGACATCCTTCGCCTGGGCGTCTCCGACATTCATCCTGCGGCCGAATTCTCCCAGGTGTTGGAACAGTTTGAAAAACAGGCCCGCGGCGAACTTGACTTGATCCCGGCCATCCCGGTGCAACGTAAAGACGGCTCGGTCTTCTATGCCGACATCCGGGCCTGCCGGATAAATATGGAAGGGGGGATGGGTATGCTGGGCATGTTCCGGGATATTACCGAACGGAAACAGGCCGAAGCCGCCCTGGCCGCGGAGAAGGAACGGCTGGCCGTGACCCTGAGATCTATCGGCGATGGAGTGATCGGCACCGATTTATCCGGCCGGGTGACCCTGGTCAATAAAGTTGCCGAGAGCCTGACCGGCTGGTCTCAAGAAGAAGCCGTGGGCCGGCCTCTGCCCCAGGTCTTCCAGATCATCCATGAGATCACCCGGGAACTGCGGGAGGACCCGGTCAGCCTGGTCATCAAAACCGGCCGGGTGGTGATGCTGGCCAATCATACTGTGCTGATCGGCAAAGACGGCCGAGAAATGATTATCGCCGACAGCGCCGCCCCGATTTTAGACCCCCATAACGCCCTGATCGGCGTCGTCTTAGTCTTTCGGGACATCACGGAACGGACGCGGGATGAGGAAAGCCGCAAGAAACTGGAGGCGCAATTGCGTCAGGCCCAGAAGATGGAGGCCATCGGCACCCTGGCCGGCGGCATCGCCCATGATTTCAATAACATTCTCGGGTCGATTTTCGGCTATACCCAACTGGCTTTGGATGACGCTAAATCAGGTAACGCTTCCCCCGAATTCTTAAACGAGATATTTAAATCCGCTAAACGAGCCAGGGATTTAGTCCAACAGATCTTGGTCTTGAGCCGGCAATCGACACCGGTGAATGAACCGATTGATATATCGTTAATTTTAGGAGAAGGGGCAAAACTTCTCCGGGCTTCGCTTCCGGCTAATATTGCTATTCAATCAGAAATAACCACCGCGGCCACCACCATCTTGGGGGACCCAACCCAAATCCATCAAGTGCTGATCAATCTCGGCACCAACGCCGCCCATGCCATGGCGGAGCGCGGTGGGACCTTAGACATCAGCCTGACTGATTTCTACCTTGACCAGGATTCCGCGGCCGGCTACATCCATCTGAAACCGGGCTCCTACCTGAAACTGACCGTCAGCGATACGGGGGACGGCATCGAAGGCTGCCTCTTAGACAGAATTTTCGACCCATTTTTTACCACTAAAGAAATCGGCAAAGGCAGCGGGATGGGCCTGTCCATTGTCCAGAGCATCGTCAAGAATCATGGCGGCGCCATCAGCGTTTACAGCCTTCCCGGCCGGGGGTCGACTTTTAACATTCTGCTACCGGTGGTTTCGGACAAACCCGAGTTACCCGATGATACCATAGAGACCATCCCCAAAGGAACCGAGTCCGTGCTGCTGGTCGATGATGAACCGGGGCTGGCCGATACCGGCAAAATGATGTTGGAGCGGCTGGGCTACAAAGTCACGGCCAGAACCAGCGCGGTGGAGGCCCTGGGAACCTTCATGGCCCATCCTGATGCCTTCGACCTGCTGATTACGGATATGTCCATGCCTCAGATGACGGGAGATAAACTGGCCCAGGAGATTATGCGCCGGCGACCCGATCTTCCGGTCATCCTGTGCACCGGATTCAGTGAGGCGATTAACGGAGACAAGGTCAGGGAAATGGGCATAAGCGGATTCCTGATGAAACCCATCGACATCACCCGCCTGGCTAAACTTATTCGTCAGGTGCTGGAGAATAGAGGTTAAGCCGGGGATTCGGAGGGGGCGGACCGAATGTTGTTTAATTAAAGCAATTTTGCTGGTATTTCGGTCTGCTGATCGTCTGAACCTCGATTACATCCGGTAAAATAATTTTGCCGTTTTCATGTATTTTTGGTAAGATGTCCTAGGCTGGATGATTCGAAGCCAGCTCAAAGGCCGAAGCTTTACGGCGCACCGGATAACCACAAATGGAAAGGGCCCGGCATGGAGCTACAAACAACAGTCAAGGATTTTCCTAACAAAGTTATAAGCTTAAATATTCCACCGGATACTCCCATCCGAGTGATTATAGAAGCTAACGAAATGCCAGAGCAGAAAAACGAGGCAAGTGACGAAGCTACGGAAAAGAAAGGCCGATGGGCGAAGGCAATTGAAAGATTAAGCCAGGAGGACAGCCTTAAGGGCCTGTCGGAAGAAGTAAACAAACTGGCCAGAGAGTTTCGGGATAACTTTTCCTTTTAATACGGCAAACTCAACATGAAGAAATACCTGCTTGACACCAATATCATTTCATACCTGACCGACTCTAACTCACCTTTTTGTCAGGCAATAAGGGGCAAAATTGACTCCATGCCGGATCAAGATGAAATTCTGATTTCAGTTTTGACATTATATGAACATCATTATGGCATCGCTAAGGCCAAAGCGACCAGTTACAATAACCCGGCTCTAATTGATAGGCTCAAAATAACCGATAATACGATTTTAGATATATTTACCGTAATTCCTTTGCCGGTTAAAGGAGCTGAACAGTTTGGAGAACTAAAAAATGCGTACCGAGCAAAAATGGAACAGGCTACGACGAAGAAGGAATTAGTAAAGAACCTGGAGCGGGTAAATATCGATTTAATGTTGGCCAGCAGCGCAATCGCCGAGAACGCAATTTTCGTTAGTAACGATGAGATATTTGAAGAAGTCAGGGAAATATGGCCGGACTTCTTGCTGGAAAATTGGACAAAATAACTGATAACCATTTTAACGACCAGCTAAAAAACGATTGAAAAACATTCTTGTTTGGTGTATTGGTAGCTATAATTACCCACTCAAAGAAAGGCTTCCAGGGTTTGGGCCACCATCCCCTATAAACCCCTGGCGTATCTAAGGGGAGCTGCCACACCCACCAGGCTTATCCCTTAAGCCCATAACGTTGCCCAAATCTACCCCAAGCCCCCACCCAGGGAGATGCCGTGAATGGGGATGCCCCTAAGTGCTCTAAATGCCCAAGGCCGGCGATAGTTCCTACCGACCCGGATACCGGCCAAGCCTTATGCCTATTCCATGCCCCGGTGGACCAAAAAGGGATGACCCCGAAGGAATTCCAGGCCCAGGTGCTGAAAGAAATTGCCCGGTCCCAAGAAGCGGGTGAGAAATACTGTAATTTATTCAGCACCATTTTTCCTGCGGTAGACTTCCGCTACGCCAAATTTGACCACGTCATAAACTTCAACGACGCCACATTTACCCAGGACGCCGAATTCTTTCATGTTGAATTTACCCGGAACGCCTACTTCAGCCGTGTCAAATTTACCCAGGACACCGATTTCCGCGAAGCAAGTTTCACCGAGAACGCCTGGTTTCGCGATGTCACATTTACCCGGAATGTCGATTTCAGCCGCGCCACGTTTACTCGGAAGACCGACTTCGGCGGCGCCACATTTGCCGAGGCTGCTAACTTCTTCCGTGCCAAATTTACCCAGGGCGCCTACTTCTTCCGCACTAAATTCACTCAGGACGCCAATTTCTCCCGTACCACATACTTCGAGTGTGCCGATTTCAGCAGCGCCACATTTGCCGAGGCCGCTAACTTCTTCCGTGCCAAATTTACCCAGGTCGCCTACTTCTTCCGCACCAAATTTACCCAGGTCGCCTACTTCGGCAAAGCCAAATTTACCCAGAACGCCGACTTCCGCCAAGCTAACTTGGGCCGGGCCTTTTTCACTGGCGCCACCTTCGAGAAAGCCGACTTCAACCTCGCCAAATTTACCCAGGACGTTTACTTCCCCCGCACGACTTTTGCTCAACTCGTCAATTTTAAGGATTCATTCTTTGAAGGAACGTCCAAATTCGAGAAAACCAAATTCAAGAAAGTTGAGTTTAAGCCATTAATCATAAAGGGAAAAGTATTTTTTATCGACATCGACCTGACGGAAGTGGAAATCAGCTTTCTCCAAACCGATTTGCGCCAGTTCCAGTTCGAATGCTGTCAGTGGCCCATAAAGGAAGAGCAGTTCGGGGATCGGGAAGTCCTTTGGGATGAAATCGCCGTTGATCGGCTCGATCCGAAAACGAGCCTCAATTATCGGACCAGAAAAGCCGCCGGTTATGCCGAGGTGGGCGATCTCTACCGGCGGTTAAAACAAAAGTATAAAGAAGAGCATAATGAACCGGAGGCGTCCAAATGGCATTATAATGAAAAGGAGATGTTTCGGAATAGCGACAAGCGGCGAAAAAACAATCCGGTCAGTCTGACCAATCTCTATTATCTGTCCAGCGGTTACGCCGAGCGGCCGGTTCGGGCCTTCTGCGCGCTGATTGTGCTCTTCGTGCTTTATGTTGGGGTGATGAAGTGTGTCCCCTTGGACTTCAATCCTCCGTGTTCGGCTCAAGCCTCGATCAGGGCCACGGGGCAAGTAACGGCCCAGGTTCAGATTCAGGCACAGCCCCAAGTTCAAACTAAGATCATAGGACTACTCCCTGTCACGGCTCAAGCTCCGACCAAGGCAGTGGAGCAAGCACCGGCTCAAGCTCAGACAGACGAGCAGACAAAACGCCGTATCGTGATGGGTATCAACATAGATATCACCCGATCACCGGAACCCATCCGTAAAGAGGGGACGTGCACGAAACGTTTAATGGGCTCATTGGAACACATTTTGGGAGCCAAGAATCCCGAGTTCGAGCCGGCAACATTATGGGGGAAGTTTTTGAATATCCTGTTCACCCGGCTGGTCATCCCGTTTCAGGCCATCTTTTTGGGTCTGGCCTTGCGGAACAAATTCAGGCGGTGATCGTTCGTTTTTCGAGGGCCGAATTTAAATCACAGAGGAACATATGGACAGATATTTAAAAGAAACAAGGCTGATAGACTACCATCATCCCTTGATCGCCCGGTTGGTCGACGAGCGGCAATGGGACCGGCTGGGGGAATACGATAAAATCGGGGCGGTCTACGATTACGTCCAAAATGAAGTAATTTTCGGATACAACGAGTCGGATGATATCCCGGCTTCGAAGGTCTTACAAGATGGCTATGGACAATGCAATACCAAGAGCACCCTGCTAATGGCGCTCCTCCGTCGTCTGGGTATTCCTTGCCGTTTTCATGGATTTACGATTGATAAAAAGCTCCAAAAGGGAGTGATCACCGGCCTGGCTTACAACCTGGCCCCGCAAAATATCATCCATAGCTGGGTGGAACTATTTTACCGGGAGAAATGGGTCAATTTGGAAGGCGTTATTCTTGATAAACAATATTTGGGGCGGCTCCAAGCATCTTTTGCCGGTGTTCAGGGGTCTTTTTGTGGATATGGGGTGGCGACTTCGACTTTCCGGAATCCACCGATAGAATGGCGAGGGACTGATACGTATATTCAACGAGATGGAATCAATCATGACTACGGCGTATTTGATTCACCGGATGATTTCTACATCCAACATGGCGTTAATCTTACCGGATTAAAAAGACTTGCCTTTAACCATCTTATCAGACGCTGGATGAACGCCAATGTCTCGAACATAAGAAACCGTTAGGGATAGTTGCTGCGGTCCCGGTCCCATAATTTTTACTGCGCGCTGCGCGCTCACGATTAGCAGCACTTCTAATTTGGACAGGATTAACAAGATTAACAGGATTTATGGGTCATGATAATCTTGACAATCCTGTTAATCCTGTCCAAAAAAGAGATGGGCGGGAATTCAAAAGTAGAATTGCTGATTAACCATTGACTTGTCACCCGAGTTAGTCTAAAATATCCTAGACTAGTTCCAGGGAAAACGGTGCAAATCCGTTGCGGACCCGCCGCTGTAACCGAGGACGAACGCCGCGCAGCCACTGTCGAAGACGATGGGAAGGGCGGCCTGTAGGATGAATCGGAAGCCAGAAAACCTGCCTCAGCAACATTGCCGCGCTCTTCGAGGGCTGAGAGCCCGGCATCTGGACGAAAAACGGCGTCCCCGGGCTTTTTTATAGTCCGGGGATTTTTTTTATCGTGTTGCTGACGTGTTGCGAGTTGCGGGTTAAAGGAGCCCATAATCCGAAACGGGCAACTCCATGCCATGATGTCCAGGGTGAAGACTTTTGTGCTGATAACGGATCATAGATAAGGTTCTGACAGGAGAGGCAGACCATGCCCGAAGCCATTTTGACGGATGAGCAGTATCGGGATTTAACCCGGAGGCTGGTCGTTTCCATAGAGAAAAGCTGTAGAATAGTCCCTCTGAATTCTTTGAAGCATCCCAAGTACTATTTAAGAGGTCCAGTTTATGTGGCCCTGGAGTTTGTCGAAAACCAGGTCATGGCTAGCTTAGATGAGCTTGAAGCCTTCTCCTATGCCGATACGGAAGTTGAAGCCTTAGATCAGCTTCGGGAAGAAATCGTTTCTCTATATGAAGACTTACAATCAGACCGAGAAAACC
>JADFXK010000017.1 GCA_015233625.1 Deltaproteobacteria bacterium
CCGAAAGCCCGGACGAAGGTCGCCGCTGAGGCCAAACCCGCGGCCGCTCCTAAAGCCGCTCCGGCTGCTCCGCCTAAGGCTGCCACTCCGGCTGCTCCTGCCGCGGCTGCTGCCCCCGCCGCTGCTCCCAAGGCTGCCCCTGTGGCTGCCGCTCCCGCCCCTGCTGCTGCTCCGGCAGTAGACGCCGCGAAAGTAAAAGCTGAGGCCGATGCCAAAGCTAAAGCCGATGCTGAAGCCAAGGCCAAAGCCGATGCCGAAGCTAAAGCCAAAGCCGATGCGGCCGCCAAGGCCAGTGCCGAAGCCGATGCCAAAGCCAAGAAAGACGCGGAAGACAAATCCAAGGCTGAAGCCAAAGCCAAAGCCAAAGCCGAGGAAGACGCCATCCGAGCCAAGCGGGCTGAAGAGAGAGAAAAAATGGCCGCGGCCTGTCAAGAGGTCTCCGATGTCTCGCATACCGCCGTCGGCCCCGCCTTTACTACCGCAGATAGGATCGATCACCTGATGTCTCAGATTCACCAGCGATATGACAAGATGCCTCACTAATGCCGGTCTCTGGTCAGCCGGTCGAACATGAGCGGAAACTATACCTGCCGGCGCAATCTACGGCAGGTATATGCTAAATTTAAAATAATGCCTGAAAGGCAAAATATACAATGCAAGAGGTTGGCAGTTTAATAAATCAAGAGGAGGAACCTCAGTATGGCAGAAATAGTCAAGAAGAAAGATGAAGCTCCCGAGAAGGCGGCCAAGCTGGTCAACCCTGACAGCGTAAGCGTCGATCCGGCTACCATAATTATGCTTAAGAAGGCCCAACGAGATGGTATCGAGACCATTTTTGACCGGGCTGAGACCATGAAACCGTGTAACATTGGTGCGGAAGGTATTTGCTGCAAAAATTGCGCCCAGGGTCCCTGCCGGTTGCCTTTGACCAAGAAGATCAAAGACGGCCTGGAACCCGATAAGAGAATGGGCCTGTGCGGGGCTACTCCGGAAACTATCGCGGCCAGAAATTTTGCTCGGATGGTCGCTTCCGGCGCGGCCGCTCACTCCGATCACGGCCGAGGGATTGCCCAGGTTTTCTTAGCCGCCGCCCGCAAAGAAACCGGTGATTATCAAATTAAAGACACTAGAAAACTGCTTCAAATCGCTCCCGATTTTGGCGTAGCCACCACGGTCATGGACGGCGACGTTGAAAAACAACGGAGTATTGATGAAATAGCCGTAGAAGTCGGCCAAAAGGCCCTGGCCGAATGGGGGAAACAGAATGGCGAAATCGTCTATGCCAAGCGAGCTCCCAAACCCAGGTACGATTTGTGGAAGAAATTGGACGTCATCCCCAGAGGTATCGACCGCGAAATCGTGGAAATCATGCACCGGACCCACATGGGTGTGGATCAGGATTATGAAAATATAACCAAGCAATGCACCAGAGCTGCCTTAGCCGACGGCTGGGCCGGTTCCATGATCGCCACCGACCTGTCGGACGTCATGTTTGGGACTCCCTATCCTCTGCACGGTGAGATCAACCTGGGCGTTCTAAAGCAGGATCACGTGAATATGATCGTTCACGGCCACGACCCCCTGCTCTCGGAAATGATCGTTGTCGCGGCTCAGTCCAAAGACATGCTGGATTATGCCAAGGGAAAAGGGGCCAAAGGAATCGTTTTGGCCGGTATGTGCTGTACGGCCAACGAGATTTTGGTCCGGCACGGCATGCCCATTGCTGGAAATTACCTGCAACAAGAACTGGCCATTATCACCGGCGCGGTTGATGCCATGGTGGTGGACGTCCAGTGCGTTATGGAAAATTTGGCTAATGTGGCCATGTGTTACCACACCAAACTGATTACCACTGACCCCAGGGCCAAGATCATCTCCGGCGAGACCGTCCACATCGAATTCGATGAGCATCATGCTTTTGAGGACGCCAAAAAGATCGTTATGACGGCCATCGACAACTTCACCAACCGTCGGGCCGATGTCCTCATTCCTAAACAAAAAGAGCAGATGGTGGTCGGGTTTAGCTATGAAGCCATTAACTATCATTTAGGTGGCACCTTCCGTGGTTCCTATACCCCGCTCAACGACAACATCATTAATGGTCGGATCCGCGGCATCGGCGGCGTGGTCGGGTGTAACAATGCCCGGACCATGCATGACAGCGCCCACTTGATCGTCGTCAAAGAACTTCTGAAGAACGATGTCATCGTTTTGACCACCGGTTGTAACGCCATGGCCTGCGGCAAAGCCGGCCTGCTGACTCCCGATGCGGCTCAGGTCTACTGTGGTCCCGGTCTGGCGGAAGTTTGTGAAACAGTCGGTATCCCGCCTGTTCTTCATATGGGCTCCTGCGTTGACAACAGCCGGATCCTGATGGCCGCCACCGAAGTGGTCAAGGCCGGCGGATTGGGCAAAGACATCAGTGATCTGCCTGCGGCTGGATGCGCTCCGGAGTGGATGAGTGAGAAGGCCATCAGCATCGGCCAATACTTTGTCGCCTCCGGCGTCTACACCTTGTTTGGCGTCATGCTGCCGGTGACCGGCGCCCCCAAATTCCAGAAGCATTTGTTTGAAGATATGGAAGGCATCTACGGCGGCAAATGGGATCTGGTCGAAGACCCATATGAAATGGCCGCTAAGATGATCGCCCATATCGACCTGAAGAGAAAAGCTCTGGGCATTGATAAAGCCAGAGACAGGGTGCTTATGGATATGGCCGACCGCCGGGCGATGGAAGCTTAACCGTTATATAATGCCTCTTAAGAAAGGAGGAGCAATGTCCAGATTAGTCGCATTTGCCGCCATCCAAGGTGGTTACAATATCGTGTCCAAGGCTGAAGGTACGTTGAAGCGGGCGATCGAGGAATACGGCCCGGATAAGAAGCTGGAATTTCCCAACACAGCTTATTACCTGCCGATTATTTACTCCATTCTGGGAATCCCGGTAAAGACCCTGGGCGATGCCACGGGCGTCATGGAAATCACAAGAAAACTTCTTCCTGCCCACATCAAGGGCAAAAACCATCTGCCCTACCTGGGACCGCTACTGGATGCCGGTATGGCTGCTTTGTTTGCTGAGGAAATTGTTGAGGCCGTCAGGTACATCACTAATCCTGATTTTTACTATGTCAGTGAAGAATGTGACCCAGAGAATGGCAAGATTTGGCTTGGCGCGGCTGAAGATACCGTCTTCCGGAAACGTGGCGTCGAGTTCGTCGATGGTACGGCCCCCGGCTTCGCGGCCATCGTCGGAGCTGCCCCGACACCTGAAATCGCCAAGAATATCGCCGAAGAATACCAGAAACGTAATCTCTATGTCTTCATGTGCGCCAATCAAAACGGGACGACCTTCACGGAGCAATTGATCCAAGCCGGAGTTCAGGTCGGCTGGAACACCCGGTTGGTCCCCTTTAGCCCCGAAATTAATGGCGCCGTGTTTGCCCTGGGCTTCGCCAATAGAGCGGCCATGGCCTTTGGCGGCATTAAGCCTGGTGACTACAAGAATATCTTGCTGTACAACAAAGACCGGGTTTTCGCCTTTGTTAATGCTTTTGGTGATGTCAACGCCGAATGGGCTGTTAACGCCGCCGGTTGTGTTAATTGGGGTTTCCCGACCATCGCCGATACCGACATTCCTGAAATTCTCCCGACCGGTGTCTGCACCTATGAACACGTAGTCGGTAACGTCGCTCACGAAGATATCGTCAACCGATCTATTGAAATTCGTGGCCTCAAAGTCACCGTTGCCACCATCGACATTCCTCTGGCCTATGGCGCAGCCTTCGAAGGTGAGCGCGTCCGCAAAGACGACCTCTACCTCGAACTGGGCGGCGGAAAGACCCAGGCAGTGGAATGGGTAACCATGAAGGGCATGAACGAAGTCGAAGACGGCAAGGTGGAACTGTTTGGTCCGGACGTAGCCGATGTCAAACCCGGATCCAGATTGCCTTTGGCCATCGTAGTCGAAGTGGCCGGTCGTAACTTCCAAGAAGACTTTGAGCCTATTTTAGAGCGCCAGATTCACCACTTGATCAACTACGCTCAAGGCATCATGCATATCGGCCAGAGAGACATCTCCTGGGTTCGGGTCAGCAAGCAAGCTGTGGAAAAAGGTTTCAGCCTGAAGCACATCGGGACGATTCTCCATGGTAAGCTCCATCAGGACTTCGGCAGTGTGTTTGATAAAGTCCAGGTTAAGCTCTACACCGAGAAGGACAAGGTTGACGAACTTACCGCTACCGCTCGGAAAATCTACCAGACCCGTGATCAACGGGTGGAGACGATGACTGACGAAGCCGTCGAGACCTACTACTCCTGCACGCTGTGCCAGAGCTTTGCTCCGACTCACGTCTGTATGGTCAGTCCTGAAAGAACCGGCCTCTGTGGCGCTTATAACTGGATGGATTGCCGGGCTTCTTACCAGATTAACCCAACCGGTCCCAACCAGCCGGTGGAAAAAGGTGAGTGTCTGAACCCCGTTCTGGGCAACTGGAAGGGTGTCAATGACTTCGTCTATAAGGCTTCTCGACAAAAAGTTTCAAGCTATAACTTCTATAGCTTGATGCAAGAACCAATGAGTACCTGCGGGTGCTGCGAGTGTATCGCCGCGGTCCTGCCGACCTGTAACGGAGTTATGACGGTTAACCGGGATTACACCGGTGAGACTCCCAGCGGCATGAAATTCACCACCCTGGCCGGTGTTATGGGTGGTGGCGCTTCTTCGCCTGGGTTCGTCGGTCACAGCAAGTACAACATCATCCAGGGCAAATATATTCTCGGTGACGGTGGCCTGCTCAGAATGGTGTGGATGCCCAAGATACTGAAGGAAGAACTCAAAGAGAAACTCATCAAACGAGGAGAAGCTCTGGGCTATCCTAACCTGATCGATATGATCGCCGACGAGACTGTTGGTATCACTGAAGAAGCAATTATGCCGTTCCTCCAGGAAAAAGGTCATCCGGCTTTGTCGATGCCGCCTATAACCGGGTAATAAAGACGGGTCCCCTGGACTGGGGGGCACGTGTTACTTCTCAAGAAGGAGATTAACGAATGGGCTTAACTGGTATTCAGATTTTCAAGTTACTGCCGAAGACCAACTGTGGTGAATGCGGTGTGCCCACCTGTCTTGCTTTTGCCATGAATCTGGCTTCCGGGAAAGCGGAACTGGATAAGTGCCCGTATGTTTCCGAAGAAGCTAAGGCCCAATTGTCTGAGGCGTCAGCTCCTCCCATCCGCCCGTTGAAGGTGGGTGTAGGTGAGACTGAAGCTAAGATGGGTGGTGAAACAGTCATGTATCGTCA
Organism: Deltaproteobacteria bacterium; assembly: GCA_015233625.1. GTDB lineage: Bacteria > Desulfobacterota > JADFXK01 > JADFXK01 > JADFXK01 > JADFXK01. The sequence continues at coordinate 5,301 of JADFXK010000017.1, forward strand.
TGAGAAGACTTTTTACAGCCCTCCGGGGTTTGCTGCGGTCATCACTGACGACACTGATCCTAAAGAAATCGAAGCGAAACTGGCCCGGTTTGTCTCGTTACAGTTTATCCGGGTCGGCCTTAATTTGAGGCCCGAACTGGTGGCATGTAAGAACGTTTCCGGTGACGCCGGGAAGTTTACCGCACTGGTCAAGACCGTTTTGGCCAAGAGTGATATGGGCCTGGTTTTGATGACGGATAAGGTTGATGTCATGAAAGCTGCCCTTGATCTTTGTGCCGATCAACGTCCTCTGCTTTATGCGGCCACGGCGGCCAATTGTGACGCCATGGGCGCGCTGGCCAAAGAGAAGAATTGCCCCTTGGCTGTTAAAGCGGACAGCGTCGCCGCCTTGATTCCCTTAACCGAGAAGCTGACCGGAATGGGCCTGAAAGATCTGGTTTTGGATCCAGGTTCCAGGACGGTGAAGCAAGCGTTTGAGGATGAAGTGGCTATCAGGCGGGCTCCGCTGATGGCCGCGAATAAGGCCCTGGGCTTCCCGACCATTACCTTCCCCTGTGAGATGGCCGACAATATCTTCACGGAGACGATGGTCGCCGGGATGTTTGTGTCCAAATACGGCGGTATGATGGTCATGTCTGACTTTGTGGGCGAGAGTATTTTCCCGCTGTTGGTGCAACGTCTGAACATCTTCACCGACCCGCAACGTCCGATGACTGTGGTTCAAGGTATTTACGATATCAATGGGCCGGACGAAAATTCCCCGGTTCTTATTACTACTAACTTCTCGCTGACTTACTTCATTGTGACTGGTGAAATCGAGGCCAGCCGGGTGCCCAGTTGGCTGTGCGTGATGGATACAGAAGGTCTATCGGTCATGACGGCCTGGGCGGCTGGTAAGTTTGTGGGCGATGCGGTTGCGGCCTTTATCAAGAAAAGTGGCATAGACACTAAGGTTAAACACAAGACCCTGGTTATTCCTGGGTATGCCGCGTCCATTAGTGGAGATTTGGAAGAGGAACTGCCCGGGTGGAGTGTCCAGATAGGCCCACGTGAGGCAGCCCACATCACCAAGTTTCTTAAAACTTGGAAAGCCTAACCACATTCGGAGGATAGAGTCCTATGAAAATGATTGGTGAGAGCCTGAACGTTATTTCCAAAAAGATCGGGCAGGCGTACAAGGACAGGGATCCCGGCCCCATCCAGGAAGAGGCCTTGGAGCAAAAGAGACTTAGGGCCGACTACATTGACATCAACTTAGGACCTGCCCGAAAGAAGGGCGATGAGTTGATGGCTTTCGTGGTTGAAACTGTCCAGAAAGTAATCACGGATATTCCTCTGCTTCTGGATACATCCAATATAGAGGCGATTGAGGCCGGTCTGGCGGTTTACAAAGGCCCCACGGTTCCGACGATTAACTCTATTATGTGCCGTCCGGAACGCTATGAAAAGATGATTCCAGTCGCGGCTAAGTACGGCGCTGATGTAATCGCCTTGATGTGGGGCCCGGAAGGCCTGCCCAGGGATGAAAACGAGCGCGGTGCTCTGTGTGCCGAATTGGTCTATGCCATGAATTCAGCGGGCATTCCCAATGAAAAAATACTGGTCGACGGGATTGTTACTCCAGTAAACATCCAACAGCCGCAGTTGATCAGTTTGATGAATTTCCAGATGATGTTGGCTGATCTGGCCCCCGGCGCCAGGTCCACCTGTGGTTTGTCCAATATCTCCAATGGTCCGCCTGATCACCTTCGCCCCATCCTCAACCAGACCTATATGGTTATGTTGGAGCGCTACGGGATGTGGTCGGTTATCGCCGATGTCAAAGACGAAAAGATTGTCTCGATAGGCAGAGGCGAAAGACCGGACATAGTCGAGCTTATTCATAAAACCATGGATGAAGAGCCTATTGATGTGGCTTCCTTGTCTAAAGAATTGCAAGAATACTATAAGACCGTTCGGGTCATCATGGGCTTCAGCCTGTATTCAGACTCGTGGTTAGAGGTCTAATAGGTCATTAGTTTCAGCAGCCGGGGTCCTTCCCCGGCTTTTTTTTTATAATCACCTGCAACACTCTGTTAATTAGAGAAATTTGGCCTATGTTCCACGTGGAACATGTTTTGGGCTAACTACATGCCGGAAGAAGGACAGAATCACAAAATTACCGATGGGGAGGATAGGGCCTAAGAAATGCGCTATTGGTCGGAGTCGAGCCTGTCTGAGACTAGGCCCTGTCTGACGGTCATCAAATAAAAATCTGCTACAAATTCTTCCCAAATGTTAAATATAGCCTGGTCATATGGAACAGCACTCGGATGCTGGATACGATGAAGGGGAATGACCACATGTCATCGTCGATACAGCACAAGATGATCCAATACTCAATCAACTGGTTGGCCGAATTGCTTAACCTGGCCTTTCCGCCCAGGTGTCCGGCATGCCTGTCGACCTGGAGACATCCAGGTGTAAGTGCCGACTTTCTCTGCCCGGATTGTCTCGATGAACTTAATCCAATTGTGGGACCTTTATGCCTTGACTGTGGTCTGCCCTTCAATCTCGAGGAGCAATATGATCACCTGTGTGGGGACTGCCTGGTATCGCCAAAGAACTGCCGGCCAATCAGAAGTGTGCTAAAATACCAGGGAGTGGCCAGGGAAGCAATTAATAGATTCAAATATGGCCGGGATATTTCATTAGCCCACCCACTCGGTCGAATATTGGGCATAGGCCTCCTGGTCCATTTTGGGATGTCCGAAATAGATGTGATTATCCCGGTTCCCCTCCACATTAATCGGCTCAGGGAGCGTCAGTTCAATCAATCTTTTCTCCTGGCCGGATACGCTGCCAAATACGCCAGACTTAAATATGTGCCACTCCTTTGGTCGGCCTTGAAGAAGACAAGAGTCACTTCCAATCAGGCCGGACTAGACGCATATGCCAGGCGGCGTAACGTCCGGGAAGCGTTCCAGGTGCCGGAGAAATTTATCCAGCAAATCAGAGGGAAACGGATAATCCTGATTGATGATGTATGCACCACCGGATCGACCTTGGACGAATGCGCAAAAACGCTGTTAGCCGCCGGAGCAGCCAATGTTTCCGGTCTGAGTTTATGCCGAACCATTAATCGGGATGATCGTTCGGCAGTCTTGGGTATTTCGTGACTGAAGTCCGCGATCACGAGGCAGAGATGTATCCGAAAATTTTGTAGATTAACGCAGATGGATGAGGCCCACCGGCCCTGCGATCATTTGTCCTATTTCGTTTGCTCCAGTCAGCCCATGCTGAGGGTTGAATTACGGTCTGTTAACAGCAAATCCTAAATCGCGTTGCCAACTCTTCAACCTCAAGTCATTTTATAGAATCACGCTTCCTCAATCCTGTAGTCAGGTCTTACTAGGAGGTCTCACCATGTTCAAGTTCCTGCATGCGGCAGATATTCATCTGGACAGTCCTATGCGAGGGCTGGAAAAATACGAAGGCGCCCCCCTGGAGGCCATGCGCAATGCGACCCAAAGAGCTCTCCGGAACATGGTGGACCTGGCCATATCTGAGGAAGTCAAATTCATACTAATCTCCGGGGATCTGTACGATGGCGACTGGCGAGATTACCGCACGGGACTATTCTTTGCCAAAGAAATGTCTCGGTTGCGGGAAGCCGCAATAAATGTATTTATCGTCTTCGGCAATCATGATGCCGCCAGCCAGATCACTAAAAGGCTGGATAACATGCCCAAGAATGTAATCCATTTTCCGACTAAGTCGCCGGATTCATTTTTCCTGAAGGAAGCAGGCGTGGTCATCCATGGCCGGGGATTTCCGACCCGAGCGGTGACAGAGGATCTATCTGCAGCTTATCCGGACGCGGTCCCAGGGCTTTACAATATCGGGATGCTTCACTCCTGCGCCACAGGACGGGAAGGCCACGAACCCTATGCACCATGCTCCATCGATAAATTGCTATCAAAACATTACCATTACTGGGCCCTGGGCCACGTCCACAAAAGAGAAATCCTTCATCAGGACCCCTGGATTGTATTTCCGGGAAATATTCAAGGCCGGCATATTCGTGAGACCGGCCCCAAGGGTTGCACCCTGGTCACGGTGGAGGGAAGCCAGACGATTTCAGTGGAAGAAAGATCACTTGACGCCCTGAGATGGGAAATAAGTGAAATTAATTGCTCTGGCCTAACCAATCCAGATGAGGTATTGGAATTAATAGCCGCGGATGTCCAGAACAAATCGGAAGCCGGCGAAGATATTCCGCTAGTGGTCAGGGTAGTTCTTTCTGGAGCTAGCCGGGTTCATCAAGAATTGTCCATCAACCCGGAAAAATGGACAAACGAAATTAGAGCCAGGCTAACCGATGAGACGGGTGGCCGGGTTGGGATAGAAAGAATAAGGATAAACACCAGGCAGACCAAAGAAAGTGACAGACCTTCAGAGAGCAAAGGACCGCTCTGGTCACTGCTGACCAGCCTTAGAAATTTAGAGAAATATCAAGTCGCGGGGCAGGGGTTGACCGATGATGAAAGGGAACTAAGGGAGATGGTAGCAGATGACTTGACCAGGCTCAAGGCCAGATTGCCCCTTGAGTTGCGAGCAGAAGGCGGAGAGTATGGTCTGGATAGCACCGAAACCTTTAAAGAGGCGCTACAGTCCGCCGGCAATATGCTCTTTTCGATGTTAAGTTCCGAGGGAGGTGAGAAATGAGATTGCTCGAGCTTAGTTTGCAGGCTTATGGACCCTTCACCGGCACCTGGCTTGATTTATCAGAGGGCAAGGAGGGTCTGCACATTATTTATGGCCCCAATGAGGCTGGAAAGAGCGCCGCCTTGCGGGCGATTGAATCCCTTTTCTTCGGTATTCCAGGTCAAACCTCCGACAACTTTATCCACGATAATACCAGGCTAAGAATTGGGGCAACTATCCAAAGGACGGATGGAACCAGATTGAAATTAATCCGGCGGAAGGGAACTAAAAATACTCTGCTCGATGCAGAAGAGAGACCTTTGCCAGAGCCAGAGTTGAGTGCCTGTCTAGGTGGGGTGACGAGAGAGATCTATACCACCATGTTCGGGTTGAGCCACCAGACCTTAATCGACGGAGGCAAATTGCTATTGGCTGGAGGCGGGGCCTTGGGTGAGAGTATCTTTGCCGCCAGCATGGGAATATCCAATCTGCGCAATATAATGCAAAGCCTCCAGCAGGAAGCGGAAGCCATATTTATGCCGGGAGGAAGAAAGAAACTGATAAATTCCCTGGTCACAGAATTCACCGAAATAAAGAAGAAGATCCATGACCGGTCATTATCCAGCCGAGACTGGGAGGCCCATGAAAATTCGCTTAAGGAAGCGAAGGTGTTACGCGATGGAGTCAGAGCCGATCTAAGCAAGTTGCAAATTAAAGAAAAAAGAATGATCCGCCTGTTGGAAGCTCTTCCGGTTACAAATGAGAGACAGGAGCTTCTGGCTCGACTGGAAGACTTGGAAAATGTTCCGCTCTTACCTGTGTCATTTGCCACCGAGCGGTCTAAGCTGGTTAGTCAAATGGACAGAGCCAGGGTCGATTTGACATCAGCCAGGCACGAATTAGAGAAAATAGAACAACATCTCAGCATATTGGCTATTCCCGAAAACTTGATCATGCAAGGCAGCCAGGTTACAGAAATCTATAAACGATTGGGCAGCAATTCCAAAGCCCTCTTGGATCTGCCCGGCCTGGAGGGGGATTGGAAGAGACTCCGAGCGGATCAAACCCGAATTCTCATGGAGTTGCGGCCTGACTTGACTTTAGATGATGCCTCCCAGCTTCGATTGACTGAGACCCAGCGGCTAAACCTTCTAGAGCTGAGCACCAGGTGCCAGGCCGTCCAGGAGGACCAGATCAAGGCTACCCAGGCGGTGGAAGAACTGGAGGCGAATCTTGAGGAGACCGGGGTGAGGTTGACCTGCTTGGAGCCGCCCAAGAACCTGGCCAAGTTAAGAACGGCCATCCGGTTGGCCCAAAAGCAAGGAGATTTGGAGGAAAAGAAGAGAAATGTTCGAACCAGACTAGATAATGAGGAGCAGCATGGTCTGGTTGAGTTCCAGGCCCTACCTATGAGGCCGGCCACCTTGGCCGAGCTGGAGTCTCTTCCTGTCCCGTCCCCGGAAACTGTAGAGCGGTTCAGATCTGCATTTGAAGAGCAAACAAGTGCCCTAAAGATTTTGAATGAAAAGATCAGGGACAAGAGAGAAGAAGCGGAGAGAGCAGGCCGAAAGGTTAAGGCCCTTCATCTGGCCGGCGAAGTTCCAACCGAGCAGGAACTATCCGAGGTCCGAGAGCGGAGAGATAAGGGGTGGAAGCTGGTCCGCCGGGCCTGGCTCAACAATGAGGATGTTGCCGAGGAGGCTCACACCCTCGATCCGTTCGAGTCCCTCCCGGAATTCTACGAAAGAAGCGTTATTGGGGCAGACACCGTGGCCGACCGACTTCGGCGAGAGGCCCAGCGGGTGGAACAGTTGGCCCAGCTACTAGCCACCATTGATCAGTGCCGAGAAAAATTGCAGGAGCTGGATCAGGCCATAGAAAAGGTAGATCAAGACCGGGCCAGCCAACAGAATAACTGGGCCGAAATTTGGCAAGCCATTGGAGTTAAACCTGGTCCGCCAAGGGAAATGATGTCCTGGCTTAAGCAACGGGAGAAACTGGTAGAACGCTCCAAGAGGATCAGAGAGTACCGGCTGGAGGCCGAGGCCATCGATAATCTGATTCAAGAGCAGGCAAAGTCTTTGGCAACTTGTTGGGCCGAGTTGGGAGAGGTGGCTCTTCCCGACAAATTATCTCTGAGCGCCATTTTGGATCGGAGTCAGGACTATCTGGTAGAAAAGGAGAAACTGGCCACTGACCAGGAGAACCTGAAGAAGGAGAGGCGGAGTCTGGAAAAGAGAATCGGGGAGGCTAGCCGACGGAAGAATCAGGCCGAAGCCAGGTTAGCGGAATGGAGCGAATCATGGATCAGGTCGCTAACGACACTGGGCTTGCCGGCCTCGAGCAGTCCCCATCAGGTTCACGCCTTCATCAATAAAACGCAGGAGTTATTTGAGAAGGTTGATAAGGCCAGGGAGCTGGAAGAGAGAATAGCCGGGATAAAGGATGATGATACAAGATTCAAGGCTGATGTCTTGACTTTGCTTGCTCAGGTCGCCCCAGATTTGTTGGGGCAACCGACCGCCAGTGCGTGCGAGGAGCTGAATGGAAGATTAAATCTGGCCCGTGAAGATAAGGCGACCCAAAAACAGCTAGCCAAACAGAAACAGGACAGAACTGAGACGATCAACAGAGCTGAGGGTGTCATTGAACAAATAGATAGGAGGCTTAAGGAGATGTGCCGGAAGGCCGGATGCCTCCTCCCTGAAGAACTCGAGGAGATCGAGGAAAAATCCGCCGTGAAAAGGAAATGTGAAGAACGAATCCAGCAACTAGACCAAGAACTACGCCGGATATCGCGAGGGGGAGGGATGACCGCGGAGGAACTGGTAGCTCAAGCCGGAGGCCTGGACCCAGACGAGTTGGGCCTACATCTGGATGAATTGAAGGAAGCCATTGAGGAGCGCACTGGGAGCCTGGCAGAGCTAGACCGGACAATCGGCCGGGAAGAGAGCGAGCTGAAAGGATTGAGCGGAGGGGAGGCCGCCGCGGAGGCCGCCGAGGACGCCCAACAAGTCCTGGCCCAAATAAATCACCAGGCAGAGCATTATTTGCGATTACGGCTGGCTTCAGCCATCTTGGGGCGGGAGATTGAGCGGTACCGTGAGGCCAACCAGGACCCCATCTTACAGGCTGGCGGGCAATATTTCTCTAAGTTAACTCTGGGTTCATTTGCTGGTCTGAAGCCGTCCTATGACAATAAAGACAACCCGATATTGGTTGGCCTGAGGCCGTCAGGGGAAGAGGTCGCAGTGGAGGCGATGAGTGACGGTTCGTGCGACCAAATGTATCTGTCTTTACGTCTGGCCGCGCTGGAGCGGCACGTCCAAGAGATGGAACCGTTACCCTTTATTTTAGACGATATTCTGGTCAATTTTGACGATGAGCGGGCGAAAGCAACCCTTCAGGCCTTGGCTGAACTGGCCAACCAAAATCAGATAATCTATTTCACCCACCATGCCCACATCTTGACCTTGGCCCGGGAGGCGGTCGACCCGGAAATTCTTAAGATTCAACATCTAAGATAAGTCACCCTATACTATGTTTTTGCGGCAATTCTAATTTTGACAGGATTAACAAGATCAACAGGATCTATGCGTCATGATAATCCTGACAATCCTGTTAATCCTGTCCGAAAATGAGATAGCTGGGAATCCAAAATTAGAATTGCTGATGTTGTTATCTGAGGATACCAGGGAAAAAGAGGAGATTCCGGCCAAGCGGTGGATTGAATCGGTCAAGGAATCTGGGGACGAATTAGCCAAGAATCCGATTATTATTCTATCATTTCACGGATCAGGGGCTTGACATAGATTGATGACAAATCCCGACCTTTCAACTCCGAAATCAAGGTTTTGATCTGTTCGGACAATGAAGATTTACTATTCACCAGGATGTGCTCCTGCCCTCTCAAGATGTATCCGCCGCCTATCTGGTTCCGGTTGAGATGGTTAAGATTCTCGAACTTGACCTTAATCTTCAGGGCGGTAGCCACCTGGGTCAACTGTTCCAATACTTCTTCTTGCTTCAATGCGTTCCTCCTCTAGAGCCCAAATCTCCAGTTGCCTGGCCGCGTGACGTTTCTTCTTGATATAGACTATAACAAAAAGAAAAGTGATGAACAGCCACAAAGTGCCGGAGCTGGTAATAATGGGAATGTAAGAAAATCTGAGCCGCATGAAGGAATGCCATTCTATTTCCAGTTGAAACAGACTCAAGCCAAACGCCCGCTTCAAAGCGGCTTCAAAAGAAGCTCCCGAAAGATAATATCTAAGAAAACTCCTAAACGAATTCTGGCCGTAGGCCGTGATCAAGTAAGCGGTTAAATAGTAGCTTTGCCCGTAAGCCAATTCCGCCGCGGTGGTCTCATCCGGCCAGCCAGCGGTCAGTTCCCGTAGCGGAATTAGCTTATCCGCCATAACCGTCCCGACCATGGATAGGTACCTATCCAGGCTCCAATCTCCGGACTCATACATAGCCACTCCCTCATCGAGCCAGCGCGGAACCGGGAAAGCAGAAGTCTGACCCAGGCCGACGTGGACGAGCTCATGGGTCAGAATCTTGATGGATTGATCAAAGGAGGTCTTTAATAGGTTCGGCGACTTCAGGATGATCAGCGACTTAGACGGATAGGCGACGGCGGCCGACCACGACGGCACAAAATTACCCGGTGGCTGGCTCTGCTGATAACTCGCTTCCGAGCCGCAAACCCGAACCTGGACGGTGGCCGGATAAATCACACCCAGGTCGTTCCTGACCAGGGAATAAACCCTTTCAACTTGTCCGGACAGAAAATTGGCAAATTCAGAATCCGGCTGGTCGTAATGAATTGAAAAATGAGGCGTGGAGGATACGGCCAGCGGGGCTGGACCGCCAAGTGCTGGGGCCAACAGACATAAGAATATGAATACAAGTGCGGATAGATTCACTGAAACTCACAGGTCTGTCTTGGGTTATTTGTGGGTGGCGAAGAATAGAGTACCCGACAGGGACGCGAGATGGGGACCCAACCAGTTGGGAGAGGCGACCGTTGCCGGTTTTAAACACAAGTAAGGAATGGTCAGGTCAACCTAAGGCTGGGAATACCATGGCCCCGGTTGACCCAGACCAACCAAGATTGAAGGATAATCCTAGGGAGTAACGATGTTAAAGTAAGGATCGAACTGATCCATCAGGGCCAGCAGTTCGCCCAGAACTGAGACCCGGCCCATAGTAATGATATCGCCCGACTTGACCAGGTCAGCAAAAGTGGCTTGCCCGAGCAGAAGTTTATTGAAGGTCACCCGAGTCATTATCAATGTCAGGTCGGCCGTGCCCGATTGTTTGTCACTTTGATAATGGAGGACGGCGTTCTCTAACCACAAAACATATTTCTGACTGGTATCAGTAAAATTGAAATTAATTGTGATGCTTTTTGCGTCGGCCTTGGGTCCATTGAGATGAACGGCCAGGTACTGAAAGATGGAATCCAGGGACAAATTCGTCAGCAGATCTCCCCCGGATGCGTGAGGCGTGTTCTTTGATACACCTTCCCGGAGCTCTTTAGCCCCTGATAAATAGAAATTCCGCCAGGGACCAGATTCGGATTGATACCCGAGTTGATCGTACGCGGAAGCCAGTAGTTCCTTGGCTGCCTGATTACTGGGATCGGCAAAGACCAAATGATTAACGACCATGGCCACCCAGCGGTACTCTCCTTTATCGTAAGACTGGCGGGCCTTTTGCAGCACCGCATCAGCGCCACCCATAAATTCTACATACTTCTGGCCGGCCTCGACGGGCGGCAATGGATGTAAGTGGGCCGGATTGCCATCGAACCAACCGATGTACCGTTGATAAACAGCCTTGACATCGTGACTCACGGAGCCATAAAAGCCTTGGGTATAAAATTCCTTCGATAATGAATCCGGCAACTGAAACATCTCTGAGATCTCGTCCATATTGTAGCCTTCATTGGCCAACCGGATGGCCTGGTCATTGATGTATTTGTACAGGTCGCGCTGTTTCTTCAGATAACCATTAATATTATCCGTTCCCCAGCGCGGCCAGTTATGAGAACAGAAAAGGACGTCGGTTTTGGCCCCGAACAGATCAATTGCCTCGTCAATATAGTTGCTCCAGGCCAGGCCGTCGCGGACCTTGGCGCCCCGCAGCGTCAGAAGATTATGCAACAATGGGCAGGCCAATTCAGCCATACACAATGCTCGGAATTGCGGGAAATAGAAAGTCATCTCCGCCGGGGCTTCTGTCCCCGGAGTCATCTGGAAGACGATGTCAATCCCGTCAATGGTCATCTTCTGTCCGGTGGTGATTATATCATCGGTCGGCGGAGAAATAGATGCGGTTCCGGCGGGCAAGTATTTGCCCAGACCGCAATCGATCTGTCCCTTGGGGCCTCTGGGGAGGAAGCCACCATACATATAGTCAGCCCGTCGTTGCATCACGTTGCCCATGATGACATTTTCTTCCGTGGCCTCCTGCAGAAAATTCTGTGGGGCGATTATCTTTATCTTCCCCGCCGCGATATCCGCCACAGAAGCCACTCCCCGCACTCCCTGGAAATGGTCGGCGTGGCTGTGGGTATGGATTACGGCGACTACGGGACGCTGTCCCAGATTTTTATTAATAAAATCGAGGGCCGCTTTGGCCGTCTCCGTGGTAGTAAGCGGATCCACCACAATCCAGCCGGTATCGCCCTGGATGAAACTGATAACGGAGATGTCATAGCCGCGGACCTGGTAGATGCGGTCCGTCACTTTAAATAGACCATTAATAGAATTAAGCTGGGCCTGACTCCAAAGCATCGGGTTGGCCGTATCCGGGGCCGGAGCATCTAGAAAGCTGTATTGATTCATATCCCAAACGGCACGGCCGGCCGAATTCTTAATGATCAGGCTTGGTTCGTAGGCTATTCGGCCGTTGAGGGCATTGGCCAACTCGTCTTTCACGTCGGCAACAGGACCTAGTCTAGTCGGGGTGTTCATCGTTTTGGTGGCTTGAGTCGCCTCATTAGGTCTGGACGAGTTGTCCCCGAACAATGGGAGCTGCAGGGATAGGATTAGACCGAATATGAGAGCAACAACTAAGCCGATCAAGATTTTTCGCTTTTTCATCTCTTCCCTCCTGTGTATGTTAGAATATATTGATTTGGATTGATCACCTGGTGAACGGAAGCTATCAAGTTAGCCGCTTGCGATGGACATTGTGGATAAAAATAAACAACTGTAACCAGGGCAGGGTGTGGAGGTATCGCTTCCTGACGTCACAAATCAAGTCAAAACTGAGGTGATGGTTAGAAAGCAAATTGTGGAGCGCTAATTCTTGATAGTAGACTTCGGTCTGGCAAACAGAGACAATTGCTGAGGCTGTTTGATTTGTTTGGCGTGTTTGCCTGCTGTCGGAGTCGGCTGGTGGAGCAGTCCTTTTTCTATTTGGCGGAGAAACGGGCAAATAGGGTCTCGCCGTTGTTGGCCGTACAGGAAGCGGGATCGGGCTCGGGTGAGGTAGAGCAGGGAGCCGGCCCGAGTCAGGGCAACGTAAAAAAGGCGGCGTTCCTCGGCTTCGTCGGCGGCCGGTCGATTCTCCGGACGATACGGGATAATGTTGTCCTCTAACCCGACGATGAACACAACTTTGAATTCGAGACCCTTGGCGCTGTGCATCGTCAGCAAAGAAACTTTCTCAGCCGTGAAATCGAGTTCGTCAACTTCGACCAAGGGGGCTTCTCCGGCCTTCTGGAAAGGAATCCCGGCCTCGGTCAAGGCTTGTTCCACCGGTCGGGATAAGGCGTGAAGCCGGTAGAGGATGGCAATATCGGAAAATCCGACGTCCAGGCGCTGAGAGTACCGGTTAACCCGGCTGGTCTCCAACGATAGATGGCTGCTGCCGCCGATCAGAGTAACAATCTCCTGGACCACGAAGTCGGCCTCGGCCCGGTCAGTGGGAAATTCGGCCAGGGTGATCATTTGCTCTCCGGTGATCCCGGAAACAACCTTGATCCGGTCCTTATCCCGGTTTCGTTGAATGACTTGATGGGCTGCGTCCAGGATGTTATCCGAGGAACGGTAATTTTTGGTCAAACGAGTGATTTCGGCCTGGGGGTAGTCTGTGAGAAATTGTCTGAAATAACCGGCATCAGCTCCGCGGAAGCCATAAATGGCCTGGTCGGGATCACCGATTACCAGCAGGCTGGGCCGGTCACCGGGGCAGAGGAGTCTGAGCAAGGTGAACTGGGAATAATTGATATCCTGGTATTCATCCACCAAAATGTGCCGGTAGGAGTCTTGGATGGATTTCAATCGGGTCGCGTCTTGCTCGAGAAGTTTGACTGCCTGATGGATCAGATCGTCAAAGTCTAGGGCATGCTCTTCCTGCAACTTACGATCATAAGCCAACAACAGCGACAACAGCTCTTGATCTATGGTCGAGTCCGTGGCTGGGGGCCAGGCCAGTTGTTGCTTCATTCCAGACACCAGATCGACCAATTCGCGGGGCCTAACTGGGGTCCCGTGGGTGATTTGCCGGGCCAGGGCCAACCGGGTATCCTCATCTATGATCCGGTAATCCCGGCGGGAGGACAAAGACAAAATGTGTCCGGCCAGGGCGTGAAAGGTGCAAATAGTCGGAAAATTATCTGGATAAATATTTCGAAAGTTGGTCGATCCAGGAGAGAAGGAGTTGAGTAGCGAATGAGAGGATAAGTCTGGGACAGGACTGTCGGAGCCTGGACGAGCGACCTGGGCCTTAACCCGCTGGGCCATTTCGGCAGCGGCCTTGCGAGTGAAGGTGATAGCCAGGATTTCTTGGGGCCTGGCCAGACCTTCCTGGATCAAATAGGCGATTCGAGAGGTCAGGGTGCGGGTCTTGCCGGTGCCTGGCCCGGCCATAATCAGCAGAGGACCCGGCGGTAAAGTGACTGCCCGTTGCTGGTCCATATTCAATGGCCCCAAAATGGGGTCGTTATGGCTATAACATGGATTAAGGCGGAAGTCGGAGCCGCGGTTAGTTTGGCCGTTTAGAGATTTGGTCGTGGAGCGTGAGGCCGGCTGCGGGTCGATAAGCGAGGGCAGGCCGGACCTCTTTTTTTTCTTTTGGCCAGCAGGGGTGGCCAACAACCGGCCCTGACCCCTGAGGGCGGTCTTCTCCCCCGGACCAAAAACATCAATCACGCCGTATTCTCCGTCAAAACCGGCTTTGGCCGAGACGCGACCTTGCCGCATGTTCATAATCCCCCGGGCCAGCAGAGGACCTCCGGCTTTGGTCAAATCTTCTTCAGGCACTCCGGTCAGGATGTCCAATTCAGGACCGAGAAGGAGCAACAGCCGATAGTATTCGGCGGTAACTTGTTTGGAGTGGGAGCCAACATCGAGAATTTGGCCGACAATCTCCGGTAATGGCAGAATGTTGCAGTAGTCCGAGGCGGTATCCGGGCGGAATCCGGGAGGCCGGTCAGCCAAGGCCATAACCCGGTTCATGACGCCAACGGTCACAGGACGGCCGCACACCGGGCAATTACCGGCATGAGTGCTGGTCTCTTCCGGATCTAACCGGACGTGGCAATGGCGGTGGCCATCGAGGTGGTACTTGCCTTCTTCCGGAAAAAACTCCAGGGTTCCCAAAAAACCAGACGGGACGCCCCCCTTTATGGCCGATACCAACCCCGAGTATGATGGCGCGCCGGAAATCAAATTGACCTCCCGGCCGAGCATGGCCGGTGAATGGGCATCGGAATTTGACACCAGGGTATACCGGTCCAGGGCGCTGAGTCGCCAGTTCATCAGCGGGTCTGAGGATAGCCCGGTTTCCAGAGCGTGGATTTCGCCGGTTAGATCCTCGTAACATTCTTCAATGTGGTCAAATCCACTTTTTGACCCGAGGATGGAAAACCAGGGCGTCCAGATATGGGCAGGGATAACCAGGGCCTCCGAAGTGGTGTGCAACGTGAGTTCCAGCAGGCGCTTAGCATCAAGCCCCAGGATCGGGCGGCCGTCTGAGACGATATTACCGATGGCGGCCAGGCGTTGATTGAGCCGCTTGACCGCCTCAAGGTCCGGCATCAGCAGGAGGGTATGGACCTTCCGAACCCGACCTAGTTTCTTATAGATGCTGGAAATCTCGGCAGTTAAGACAAATGAAACCGACCCGCCGGGGGCGGCATATTCGTCTCCGTCCGCCGCGGTGAGGGACAACTCGGGACGGAGTCGGAGGAGACCAGGGGCCTCCGGGTCAGGAATCAGGGAGCTTTCAATCTCGGCCACCCAGCCGGGGTGAGTGCAGTCGCCGGTCCCGACCACCCGAATGCCCTTCCGTCTGGCCCATAATTCCAGGTGGGGCAGGTTCATATTCTTGGCCGTAGCCAGCGAAAAGTGCGAATGAATATGTAGATCAGCTAAATACATATGTTCGTTGAAAGGCTTGAGGCCGACGGATGATCCTCTAAGGGGAAAAGAAGCCGTCATTTGATTAGTTCCCAGGTCGGACCGTTGGGTGTATCAATAACGTGGATTCGTCTGGCTTTAAGTTGGTCGCGATACTCGTCGGCCAGGTCAAATTTCTTCTCCCGTCGGGCCTGCTCCCGTTTCTGGACCAGCAAGGCGGCGTCCGGACTCAGTTCGGAGCTCTCGAATTCCATGACGCGGAGAACGGTATCAAATCCTTGGAGCAGCTCAAGCACCCGGTCGCGACCTTCCTGATCGAGTCGGCCTTTAGTGATCAACGGGTTGGCTTGCCGAATAAACCTGAATACCGCGGCCAGGGCTCCGGAAATGTTGAGATCATCGTCCATATGTTGGGAGAACTGGGTCTTGACGTCGTAGATCATCTGGTCCAGTTCAGCAGCCCTTTCACCCAAAGGGGCGAACCCCAGTCGGCGGATGAATTCGTCTAGCCGGGCCAATGTTCGACCAGCGGCATCAAGGGCAGGATAAGAAAAATTCATCGGTTTTCGGTAGTGTTGGGAGAGGAGTAAAAACCGAACCAACCGACCTGAATATCCCCGATTCAAGACCTCCCGTAAGGTCACCGAGTTCTCCTGTCCAGGGACCATCTTTTTGTCGTTGACCGTGACCAGTTCGTTATGCAGCCAATACCGGACGACCCGATGTCCAGTATCCGCTTCGGCAATGGCGACCAGGTTCTCATTGTGTGGAAAAATCAAATCGGCGCCGCTGGTATGGATGTCTACCGTCTCGCCCAGGTGTTTCAGGCACATAGCCGCGCATTCGATATGCCAGCTCGGCCGGACATTGCCCCATTCTGTTTTGTAGAAGATACCCCGCTTTAATTCACTCAAGGTGCTTCGCTTGAGCAGGGTAAAATCTCTGGGATTATCCTTTTCGTAATCATCCAAATCCACCGTCTTACCCACCTGGATCTTTGACAGGTTGACCCGGGACAGTTTTCCATAGTCCCTAAAGCGGGAGATATCGTAGTAGACGGACCGAAATTTTTCGTAAGCGAATCCCTTTTCTACTAACTTACGGGTTAGTTCCACCATATCCTCGACGTGCTCACTGGCCCGAGGGTGTCCATCGGCCCGTTGGATGTGGAGGGCGTCCAGGTCATGATGAAATTCTTCGGTAAACCGGTCGGTAAATTCTCTCAGGCCAAACCCAGCTTGCTCTGAACCGTCGATGGTCCGGTCATCCAGATCGGTCACGTTCATGATATGTTTGACCTGGAGACCCTTTGAGTTAAGGTAACGCTTGACCAGGTCGGCGAAGACGAATCGGCGGCATTGGCTCAGGTTGCACAGGTTAAAGACGGTGGGACCGCAGGTATACATGGACACTTGAGGGGGATAAGCCGGGTAAAAGTCCTCTTTCTCGCGGCTGGTGGTATTATAAAACTGCATCACCGGTTTTTCTTTGGCCTGGAACAAGGTGGTGCTCAGGTAGCGCTCACCCCCATCTGCCAAAAGGACAACCACGACCCCTTCGTCCATCTGCCGGACCTTCTTAAGGGCGATAGCCATAGCCGCACCGGCGCTCATGCCCACGAATAAACCTTCCTGTTTGGCTAATTGTCTCGCCATTTCAAAGGCTTCTTCATCGTCGACGTTGATAATTTCATCGATTTCCCGTTTGTCGAAAATGCCCGGTTTGTAGGATTCTTTCATGTTCTTGAGGCCCTGGATTTTATGACCCAGGTAGGGTTCGACCCCGATGATTGAAATAGCCGGATTAAGTTCCTTCAAAGCCCGGGCCGTGCCCATCAACGTCCCGGTGGTGCCCATGGTGGCCACAAAAGCGGTTACCGCCCCGTTGGTCTGGGCCCAAATCTCCGGGCCGGTGCCCAGATAGTGAGCCATTGGGTTATTGGGGTTGTTGAATTGATCGGGGCAATAGTACTTGTGTGGTTCCTCTCGGGCCAGATGGTAGGCGACTTCAATGGCCCCATCGGTGGACAGTCTGGCCGGAGTCAGTTGGATGTCGGCCCCAAAGGCCTCCAGGATTTTGCGGCGCTCGATGCTGGCTGACTCGGCCATCAGCAGCAGTAACCGGTACCCTTTGACGGCCGAGACCAGCGCCAGACCGATCCCGGTGTTGCCGCTGGTGGCTTCAATGATAATCTTGTCTTTAGTTAGCTCACCGGTTTTTTCAGCCGCCTCGATCATGCCCAGGGCCACCCGGTCCTTCACTGATCCGCCAGGATTGCTACTCTCCAGCTTGGCCAGGAGGGTGACCTTTTTGTTGGGGTTGAGCCGGGTGATGGGGACAAGTGGGGTGTTCCCAATGCGGTCAAGGATATTGTTTCTGACTTTATTCATTCCGTTAGTCCTCGCATGTTTATGTCAGCCCTTCAGGGATACTAAAAACTAGCAAATATTTCAACAAAATTTTACGGAAGGAAGACGATTGTAGACGAAATGATTATCAGATAACCAGGGCAGGTATTTCTGCCGGACGCCGAAATAGATGATGAGAGTGTTTCGACATCCAACTGACAATGTTGAAAGAAGAAATGTGGTCTGACCCGAAAAGGGGTAAAGAACCAATAGGTCAGCTTAAGACAGGGGTGCGACCCAGGCCCGGATTTAATCAAGAGGTTACCTGGTCCCAACGGAATCGGTGAAAGAAATTGACCGGCGAGACAATGCCATATATAATAACGTCCTTGAAGACAAAAATAAAGCCCTTGATTTTTGTGGGGGCCGGTTTATTGGATGGGTAGTCGATAACGTGTCAAACAGCAACGGGTACACTCAGAAGCGTCAATTAAAGCCGTGTCAAGTGTAACGGTCTGTGGAGGGGAGGCATATGGACATGTTATCACAGCCAAGATATCCGGAATTTGATCTGACGGAGATGATTAACGGGGAGGAGATAATGGGGCCGAGTCCATTCCTTTATCATCAACAAATTGTCTCTAATTTATACCTTTATCTGAGGCTGTACGTAGACGCCCAGGGGTTGGGAAAAGTCTACATCTCTCCGCTGGACGTCATCTTTGAAGAAAAAGTCAACGTGCTCCAACCTGATGTTCTGTTTATCAAGAAAGAGAATTTAGCCATAGGCCGGGACTGGATTCGAGGTGTTCCCGATCTTGTGGCCGAGGTGGTATCCAAGGGAACAATGGTCAGGGATACGGTCACCAAAAAGGAAATCTATCAAAAATATCAGGTTCCGGAATATTGGATCATTATGCCGGACATGGAGGCGGTGGAAGTTTTTGTCCTGGAACAATCGGGTTATAAATTGTTTTCCGCCGCCGAGATGGAGGGACTGGTCAGGTCAAAGATCGTCGATGGGTTTGAGATAGACATAAAGAAGCTATTGCAGCCATAAAGGTGGTCGGCTTTTCGCGGCTTATTCGAAAACTTTGGGGGCCTCTTTCTTCGGTTCAGAGGCCCTTTTCGCGGCCAAGGATTTTTAATGCGATTGTCGTGGGGGAGGAGGACAAAAGCCTTGTCTAGTTTCGCGGCGTATGCTAATACATCAAAAACCACTCAGGCGAAGCAGCGCATAATTTGACACTATCAAGGAGTAATCTCTATGGCCAGGAGCCTGAACAAAGTGATGATCATTGGACGTCTGGGGAAAGATCCGGAGGTCAAGTATACCCCCGCAGGGCAGACGGTGGCCACCTTTTCCGTAGCTACGGACGAGTCATGGACCAACAAGGC
>JADFXK010000180.1 GCA_015233625.1 Deltaproteobacteria bacterium
TGTGGAAGCGACAGAATTCATGTATCAATGCCATGGTTGGAAGAAGGCCCGCCGGTTTGTGGCCGTTCGAAAATTAGTTTCGGTTGAAACTGAAGGGTTACTCATCCCCAAGTTGACCTATGATTCCATCAAGGTCATCATTGCGGCGATAGACCGAGAAGAAACCGACTCCATCATGCAGGGTGACAATATTTCCCCGTCTAAATCCGCGGCCCGGGCCGAAGCCAAGAGTTTTCTGGGCTATGGCCATGCCCGGGTCATAAATATACAAAACCTCTTTCTTTTCTCCAATAAAACAAAATACTCGGAAAACAAAAAAGAAATCATGAAAAAGTTGGAGTTAGCCAAGAACAACTTGGGCACTGCCATCAAGACGACCAACTCGGTCCAATTTATCAATAGTTATAACGAATCTAATGATATCTGGCCGGTGATCGACCGGTTGGAGGCGTCGGTCTTGGCCATGTGGGAGAAGAATCGGGACCTTATGCCTCAGTTGAACCAAACGGGGACCGATGTAGAAAAAGCAGCCAATAGCGTCATCGAACTGGTTAAGACAAAAGTGGGTAAAATAACCTATACCGGGCAGATCATCAGCCTGGCCGCCGCCATATTTGTGGGTCTATTCCTGCTTATTTTCGGGCTGTTCATTTACAGGTCGATAAACCGGCCGTTGTCTGAACTGGGAAAAGGCATGGATGAACTGCAAGAAGGGGGTGATCTGAGTAAAAGGCTGAAAGTGCCCGCCCTCAATTGTTCTGAGATAACCAAGTGCGGCCGGTCTAACTGCCGTTCGTTCGGCCGGGAAACTCATTGTTGGGAAGAATCAGGATCATACGCCCAGAAGACGGATTGCCTGCGGATATCCAATGGCCAGTGCGCCTCCTGCCGGGACTGTAAAGAGGTTTACGGGCAAGCCACTTACAACGAAATTCTGGCTGTTTCAGCCAGTTTCAATGCCTTCTTGGGCCAGCAGCACAGCATGATTAAAGATATTGACGCCGCCGTGAAGGACCTGGATACCACTGCCGTCCAGATGTCCACAGCGGCCGATGAAATGCTCGCTGGAGTCCAAAATGTGTCTCAAAAGTCAAACTCCGTCACCTCGGCCGCCGAAAAAATGAGCACCAATATGACTTCCATGGCGGCCAGTTCTAATCAGGCTTCCGCCAACGTAGATACGGTCGTCGCCGCGGTGGAAGAAATGAACGCCACCATTAGTGAAATCGCCCGGAATAGTGAAAGAGCCCGAACCATGACGGGTAATGCTGTATCGCAAGCCCAAAACGCCTATGATCAGGTCAATGAATTGGGTCGTGCCGCCGAAGAAATCGGCCAGGTGACCCAGACCATCAATGAAATCTCGGAACAGACAAAATTGCTGGCCCTCAACGCCACCATTGAAGCGGCTCGGGCCGGGGAAGCCGGCAAGGGGTTTGCTGTAGTCGCCAGCGAGGTCAAAGACTTGGCCAGGCAAACAGCAGAATCTACAGATAAAATCAGAGACCAAATTGAAGGTATTCAAGCCTCCACCACCGGAACCATAAAGGAAATTCAAGAAATCTTGAGCGTCAACAAAGAACTTAATGAAATCGTCTCCGCCATTGCTGCGGCGGTGGAAGAACAGTCAGTTACTACCAATGAAATAGCAAATAACGTTAGCCAGGTGGCCCAAGGAATCCAAGACGTCAATGACGGTCTGGCCGGCAGCTCCCACGTATCTGAAGAAATTGCTAAAGATATTGCTAACGTAAATCAAGCCGCCGGGGACATGGCCCAAAGCAGCTCCAAAGTCAATTTGAGTTCCGAAGAACTAGCCCACCTGGCCGCCCGGCTGAAAGATATGGTCGGCAAATTCAAATTGGGCGCATCAACTTAGTCTGGAATGGTTGCTGGTTGCCTTGAACGAGTAACAAAAAACCAGCACCAAATTTCCTATGCCCTCTGGGTCATGTTTGTCTTTTCAACATTAGAACTAGTCAATGAACGTTCTCGACCCTAAAACCATTCGCCGCATCTTCCTAATCCATTATGGCGCTTTAGGTGATTTTATCCTTTCCTTGCCGTTACTTGGAGCATTGCATGCCACCTTTGATCTGGCCGATATCACTGTCTTTGGATGCCTGGATTACCTCGACCTGATCAAAGGAATTTTTCCCCGGTTAATCCTCCAGTCGTCGGCTCACCCGACGATCAGAGCACTATATGTAAATGATCCTGATCGGCCCCCTGCCCCGCTACCGGCCGACCTGGCCATCCTGCTGACCCGGCATTTGGACCCGGTGGTGGCCGGCAACCTGCGAGCGGCCGGAGTCTCCCAGGTCTGGCCACTGGATTTCTTCCCTCCTCCCGGTCAACGCCATCATCTGTCTGAGCATCTTCTTGGCCAGGCCCAGGCTTTTTACCCGTTCTTACGGCCCCTGCCTGTTCGCCTGCAGCCTACCCCCGCGAATCGGGCTGGAGGAAAAGAATGGCTGACTCAGCATGGTGTCGATTGGGCCAGGCCGGTGCTGGCTTTCCATCCTGGGTCTGGGAGTCGCCTGAAACTGTGGCCGGCGGCCAACCTGGCCGCTCTGATCGACTGGGCCGGCCTATCCTTCAATATTCAGCCGCTACTGATTGTGGGGCCGGCTGATGATGACGCGGCCGCGGCGGTGCTGAACCTGATCAAATCACCTACCCCGATTATTGCTCGTCACTTGCCTTTATCGGAATTGAGTGGTATCTTGTCCCTATGCGCCGGATTGGTTGGACATGATTCCGGTATCGCCCACCTGGCTGCGGCGCTGGGCCTCCGGGTGGTGACCATTTTCGGTCCTACCGATCCGCTTATTTGGGCACCTGGTTCTCCCCTGGCCATTATTGTTTCCGCCCCGAGCGCTTGTGCACCTTGCGGGTTGTCTCAGGCCAGAGAATGCCCCGAGCAAATCTGTCTGACCTCCCTCACCCTGGATCAGGTTAAACAGGCTGTAACTCGAATGATGATGCTAAATTCGATCCGGCCGGCCTAGGCGTTTGAATTAGGCTTGTTCCTAGTCGCCCGTTACGGTCGCCCGTTGATAAGACCAACCAGCAACAATTAACCAGCAACATGCAACAAGTAACACCACGATTAGGATGGGACATGAAATTGAACGGGAAGAGTTGGGCCGTCATCTTGGGCCTGATGTTTTTTTTTGTTTTGGGATATTTCGGCGAGGACGCCTTCTATAATCTGGGAAGATCGTCAGCCGCTTCCGGACTGCACATGTTCGGGGAGATGGGATACCAGGCCGGGATTGGCCTCTACCAGGCCATACTCTGCGGTTGTCTGGTCGCGGCGGGGATAGTGTACAAGTGTCGGCCCAGCCTGGCGGCCGGTGTGGCAGGGATGTTGAGCGTGGCCGCCTCGGGCCTGGTGGTGCAAATAGTTAAACACCTCATCGGCCGACCCCGACCCCGGTTGTGGGCGGCCGGGATCACCCATTGGGGACCCTCATTGAAGTCGGGATTTGATTCCTTTCCGTCCGGTCACACCGCCACCTCATTTGCTTTGGCCACGGTCCTGGCCTATCATTTTCCCAGGGCGTCCATGGTCTTTTATTCGCTGGCCGGTTTAGTGGCTTTATCGCGGGCGACTTCCGGCGCTCATTTCTTGACTGACCTGGCCGGGGGCATGGCCGTGGGCTTGATAGTCGGGCAGTTATTCTGTAACAAATTAAATTTTGGAGATAAATCTTGACTGAAGGAGTAAAGGGAGGAAAGCCTGGGGCGAATAATCCATCGGCCTGGAAAGGGGGACTGGTTCTACTGCTGGCGCTGGTGGTCTTTTTCTATGGGTTGGGCGGCCTCTGTCTGACCGACCGGGATGAAGGAGAATATGCGACCATCGTTCAGACTATGCTCAGCACGGGTGACTATGTCACGCCCCAGTTGAATTTCAAACCTTATTATGAAAAGCCGATTCTCTATTTCTGGTTATCTGCCTTGGCCTTTAAGAACTTCGGGGCAACCGAATTCGCCATCAGGTTTTGGTCGGCCTTGAGCGGGGTGTTGGCGGTGATGGCCGTTTATGTGTTTGGCCGGGCGGCCGGCCCCCCTGGACTGGGCTTCACCTCAGCTCTGACCCTGTTGGCCTCGTTGTTGTTTTCTCTTATCGGCCGGTCGGCATTACTCGACATGACGCTGACCCTATTCGTCAGTCTGGCTTTGTTTTTCTTTTATTATGGTTGGCAATCCTTTGCCGCCGGTGGGAAAAAGGCTCAAGGCCGGTATTTCACGCTGTTTTTCGCCTTCATGGGTCTGGCGTTTCTGACTAAGGGACCGGTGGGGGTGGTCATTCCTCTGCTGGTGGTCGTCCCGTTCTTATCGCTGAATCGGAGCTTGATGCCGGTCCTAAGGAGAATGCCCTTGTTGATCGGGCTGAGTGCCTTTCTGCTCCTGGCCGCCCCCTGGTATCTACTGGCTATGCTTCAAAATGGCCAGGCCTTTATCGACGGTTTCTTTGTCAGCCAAAATATCAGACGATTTAGCGAAGTTTTGCTGGGCCACGGCGGTGGTTATTTCTATTATTTGCCGGTCCTTATTTTGGGTTTTTTTCCTTTCTTCGGGTTTGCCATTCCTACCGCTGTGCGGGCGGTGAAGGCCATGCCCTGGCAACCCAGACAGGTGACCAAGGATAACCAGGCCGCGATTTTTTGCCTGATCTGGGTGGCGGCAGGTCTGATTATTCTTTCTATAGCTCAGACCAAGCAATTTAACTATATTCTCCCTATTTTCCCGCCGCTGGCCATTCTGGCCGGCTTGTGGTGGCAGGATTATCTGGATGGTCAGCCCAAAAGCCTCTGGGAACGGCGGGTCGGGGTGGCCTTCGTGCTGGTGCCTGTGGCTATTTTAGCCATTGCCTTCGCGGCTTTGCCCAGATTTCTTGTTTCCGAACAGTTTACCCAACTGATGTTCAAAGCTAATACGGCCAGACCTGATTCCTTCGAGTATGCCTTTGGCACAGGCGACCTTAGTTTCGGGTGGGTACCATATTTGTTGTTGCTGCTGTTACCGGCCGGCGGGGCGGCGTTCTACCATTTTTTTCAAAGAGGGGAACGGAAGCGTTCATTTATCGTTATCATAGCCATGTCCATGATTTTTCAGGCTCTGGTCTTTCTCCAGTTGTTCCCCACAGCCGCGGCCTACATGCAACAACCGGCTAAGGAGCTGGCCCTGGCCATTAAGTCCGCAGCCCGACCTGAAGCGGTGGTGGCCACCTATGGCCTGTATAAGCCCAGCCTGTTCTTTTATGTGGATCGCCCGATTACGCACATCAAAGTCCCGGAGAAAGACCAGCTCAAACAATTCCTGGCCTCCAAATCAGAGGCCTATCTACTGTCTCGCGAGGTCTTTCTTAAGGAGCTGCAACAAGACAGTAATTTTCATCTGTTGAAACAGGCTGGCGGCTACATCCTGGGGTATAATAAGCGGACCAACATGCGACGGTGAAATGTAGCCGTTCGGGGCTGGATTCCATGATTTTGAGGAAAGCAAACCGCAGAGGCCACGGGCTTCACGGTTTGTTTATTGACCGCGTCCATTTGGCCAATCGCCCCCATTAAAGGAAACACCGAAAGGACAAATCTATGGGTTACGCTTCAAAAATGAGGATAGTGGTGATCGCTTTTCTCTGGCTGTTGGTTCAGACGGGATGTGAGCAAAACTCTAAACCACAACCGCCCAAACAGGATTCTGAAGTCATTAGCATTGACAACGGACCAATCGCCCGACAGGCCAACGGTATTTACAAAGGTCTGCCTTATGCCGCGCCACCGGTGGGTGATTTGCGCTGGAAGCCGCCGCAACCGGCCAAAGAATGGACTGAAGTCCGCAAGTTTACCCAATTTGGGCCGGTCTGCCCTCAACCGGACCACGACGGCCAGATGAACGAAGATTGCCTGTATCTGAATATCTGGACTCCGGCCAAAAGTACTACAGAAAAGTTGCCTGTAATGGTCTGGATCCACGGCGGAGCCTTCGTGGCCGGTTCCGGTTCGGACGAGATCTATGATGGCGAGGCGCTGTCCAAAAAGGGCGTGGTGGTGGTTACGATCAATTATCGACTGGGCGTCCTCGGTTTCCTGGCCCATCCCCTTCTCTCCCAAGAGTCACCTGATAAGATATCAGGAAATTACGGTTTACTTGACCAGGTGGCCGCCCTTAACTGGGTGCATCGAAATATCGAACAATTCGGCGGTGACCCCGGCAAGGTGACGATCTTCGGGCAGTCAGCCGGCGGAACCAGCGTCGTCTTGCTTCTGGTCAATCCGGAGGCCAAGGGGTTGTTTCGGGCCGCCATTGCTCAAAGCCCGGCTTTGATCGGGATGCTCCGGCCTCTCCGGCAGGGGCAATTGAATGTGACCCCGGCCGAAACAGTGGGGGCAAAGTTATCTGAACGGCTCGACGCCAATGAATCAGAAAATGTTTTAACCTCGTTGCGTCAGACTCCGTGGGATGAAATGACAGACGCGGCCAACGACTTGGAAGATAAATACGGGGTGGAAATCGCCCATGTCGTTTTCGGGCCAACATTGGATGAAAAAACCATACCTGATCATCCGGTCAGATTATTGGACGCCGGCAAGTACCATCAGGTGCCTCTGGTCGTCGGCATATGCAAAAACGAAAGCACCATTTTTCTGCCCAGTTTCGGTCCATCCCCAACGCCTGGAGATTATCAAAAATATCTGAAGACATACTTTGGGGAAAAGGCCGACGAGGTGCAAAAGCTCTTGCCGGTCTCAAATCAGGCGGAAGTCTGGGGAAGGTTGGATCGGTTGGTGTCGGCAAAATGGTTTGGCGCGGCGGTCAATTATCTGGCTCGGACCAAGTCGGACGAGAATGCCCCGCATTGGCTCTATTATTTTTCTCACCAAGCGCCCTCGGAAGCGACCATGATCCTGGCCGCGGATACGACCAAGGAAGCGGTTCCTATAGAAAAATTAGGGATCGTGCATGGATCGGAATTATTTTATGTTTTTGGCTTTACCGAATCGTTCTTGGACTTCGAGCAATCGGATCTGGATCTGTCCGACAAGATGATGACTTATTGGGCTAATTTTGCCAGGACCGGAAATCCTAACGGCGGGAACCTACCCTTTTGGCCGGTTTACGCTTCAGCCAAGTCAGGCGCTTATTTAGAATTCGGCCAATCCATTGCGGTCAAGTCGGGTCTTGAGCCCAGCCTTTATCCGCTGATAGAAGGCACCTGGTTTAAGCTGGCCTATTAATACCTGATCTAGACGAGTTAGCTGTGCGATTAAAAAATCGGGGTTGACAGACCATGATCTAATCCGCAGATCGGACAGATTTACGCAAATGAGACAAGATGAATGATCGCAGGTGCTTGTGGGTCTAATCAATCTGCGTTCATCTGCGAAATCTGCGGATTCACCACCGCTTCCCAGATTGATCATACCCGTCGAACTCAAGTTGTTGTAGCTATTGTTGGGAGGCGCGCAGGGCCTGGTCGAGATCGGCGATGATATCATCAGGATGCTCTATCCCGACCGAGATCCGGATTAAATCCGATGGGACTCCGGCTTCCTGTTGCTGGGCCGCCGTAAGTTGGGAATGAGTGGTGCTCGCCGGATGGATGACCAGGGTCTTGGCGTCCAAGATGTTGGCTAAATGGGAACAGAGTTTAACCGATTCAATAAATTTTCGTCCCGCCTCCAGTCCTCCTTTAATCCCGAAGCCAAACACCGCTCCCGGGCCGAGCGGAAAATACTCCCTGGCTCGGTTATGATCCCGGTGACTCGGCAGTCCGGCGTAATTGATCCAGGTCACATCCTCATGCCTGTCCAGGAATTCGGCGACCAGTTGGGCATTTTGACAATGCGCCTTGGCCCGGAGCGGGAGGGTCTCCATCCCTTGCAGGATCAGGAAGCTATTCATGGGCGCCGGCGCCGCCCCGATGTCCCGGACCAACCCGGTGCGGAGTTTAACGCAAAAGGCGGTGCAAGGCATCCCCTCCAGGGTGCACAGACTTTCCCAGAAGTTGATGCCGTGGTAGTTGGGGTCCGGATCGGTGATTTCAGGAAACTTACCCGAGGCTTGCCAATCGAAACCGCCGCCCTCGACGATCGCCCCGCCGATACAGATTCCGTGGCCCCCGATTATCTTTGTCAAGGAATAAACCACCAGGTCGCAGCCATGATCGAGCGGATTGAAAATGGGCGGCGCGGCTACGGTATTATCGAGAACAAAGGGAATCCGGTGACGATGAGCCTTCTCGGCTATGCCCTCCAGGTCATCCACGTTGCAGCGGGGGTTACCAATGGTTTCGGTGAACACTAACCGGGTTTGGTCATCGATGGCGGCCTCGAAATTATTGGGATCGGATGAGTCGACAAACCGGACCTCAATGCCGAACCGTTTC
>JADFXK010000181.1 GCA_015233625.1 Deltaproteobacteria bacterium
GGTCCGCGGTAACTTGTTCTATCAGGTCAATTTCGGAAGATGAAAACTGGTAACAAACTCCCTCCGTCCAATATCCGCCGCCCATAGAATGGAAGGTGAAACCGACTTCGTCAAATTTATGCTGCCAGTTTTTTCGTTCTTTAACTCGCTGCCTCTTCATCGCGTGATCCGTCTAACCTCCGCTGCGGAGGTGCCCCGAAGACCCGAACCCGCTTCGGGAAATATGACTGGAAGTGATCGTATGGGAGGAATAGGTTGACTTCGTCCCAGGTGCTAACCGGCCAAAATTGGTTCGGCCTTCCACCGGCACCGGGTCATTGCTGCCGGTTCGGAAGTAATAGGCCCGGCCACTGACAAAGTAATAATGGGGCCCATAATAATATCCGGACAACTGGCGTTCGCACCGGTCTGGGTCCCCCCAATCATTGATGCAGTCTTCCTTGTTGGCGTATGCTTCGCGGCGGGTATTCTGGGAATCGGAAGAATCCGATCCACAGGCGGCGATGGAAGCCGAGGCCATTAAGACCAAGACGATTTTTTGGGAACGTTTCATCTACCTTCATCCGCAGCCTGAGGCCAAAGGCGTTTAAGAGCAAAACGCACAGGACGCACAGGGTTTATGGGGATATGTTGAACTAGGCTGGTATCAACATGAAGATATAAATCAATATGTTCAATCACTGGAAGTCTTGGTGATTTTTTTTCTCCCAGCCCGCCGGGTTACGCTTCCGCAACCGGATCGGTCGACGCTGGTCCGGCGATTTCGTGGATCTTTCGCTTCAGCAATTCTCCAATCAGGGCAGAGAAGGATCTGGCCGAGGCCTTAGGGCAGAAGATTTGCTCCACTACCCATTTGCCCATAGAGCCAAGGCTGGTCCGCAGTTCGGCGTCACTGATCAGTCGGCCAGCGGCAAGAACATATTCTTCTCCGGTCGCCACGTGGGCAAAGGAGAGTGTTGGTTGGCCGTCGTGAAAAAGGAACGAAGCGGCCCCCCATTCCCATCGCGTAGCAGCCTCTGGCAATTGAGTTTGATCATAAAGGTCGAATGGCTGCAAAGCCAGCAGGGCGCCTCCCTGAGCCAGGTACTCACTCGGGGCGGTGCTGGTGGACGGAGAAAACGGATGAAGATACAGGTCAATGACGTGGGCATAAAGAGGAGTGGGTGATGCTCCTGGGAAGTAGAATCTGTCCTCTATCCCCAATTCTGCAATCTTCTGTTTCAGACTGGTATCTATGTCGTCACTGCCTCCGATGCCACAGGCCAAATAGATAGCCTGGGGGTGATCGTGTAATATTTCTGCCACCGCCTGAAGATATTTTTCGTCGGCTATTTCGGGCAACTGATCGATGCTTCCCAATAGAAAAGCGTTTTCCGGATAGTTCTGCCGTAACTCGGCCACCAATTTCGGGTCGGACTTGGAAGAATCAGGTATCACCATTATAGGCGGATGGAAAAAATAGTACTCGTGTCCGGAAAGCGTCCCCCTGGTCCCCAACCGGTGCGTTATCCGGTAGTCGATTCCGGCGACATCATAGACCAGGTCTGTTTCAGCCCAGTAAATCTGCAAGGAGGAAGTCCGAGTCGCAAACAAGAAGGTGTCTTGTTCGCTGCGGGAGGAGGAGATGAAGATATCTATCTCATCATTGGTCATTTTTTCCCTAAGCTTCAGGCACTTATTGAAGTGGCTGTAATACAGGCCGGTCTCACGGTCGTCGATGAGGTCATGGATGTTGACATAGCTAACCCCCAGGTCCCGTATTTTGTTGATGCACTCTTTATCTGATATTGATTTCTCAATATACTCCAAATCGTAGACGTAATACTCATATTCGGGGAGGCCTTGGGCCACCAGTCCCTCTAGCAGATGGTACAGTAAGTTAAATTGAGGATTATTGACAACCAGATCACAAACAAAGCCAACTTTCCAGCGGTTCCGGCCCACAAAGGCATCTGTGTCGGGTGGGCGCAAATTATGGCCGGCCACCAGGTGGTCGGCAATGTACCTCCCCAGCGGTTGATCCAGGTCCATGGTTAAAGCGGCCCATTGGGCTTGAGTCTGGGTGAGACTGCCGTAGATGTGGGATACCGGAAAGTGCAGATAGAAAGCCAATTCCGTTTGCCCTTTCTCCACGGCCTGGCGGAAGAGACCGAGCAGGCAAGAGTAGATTTCCAGCCAGGCCGGCTTCGCCCCGTAACTTTTCCATAGGCTGAAAAGGGTCCAGATGATATTGGATTTCTGGACCTTAAGCGGTTTGTCTAAGAACTCTGGGGGAAAGATATGTTGAATCAGATGCGCGATCAGTTCCTCTAAGTTAGAGAACAGGACATCCAGCACATTTTTCAGTAGGGCCGGGACACTCCTGATACCAGATTCTACCGTGAAATCTAGATCGACTATCCTGGTCAAGTACTCCGTCCTGGCCTGGTGTCGGTCTTTTCCGGTGAAATAGGTGAGAATGAGCTCCATATTAGCCAGGATGGCTTTGAAATAATCAGTGGATGAGGTATAGATATTCTGGATTTCACTGAACAACGTTTCACTCTGAGGCGAAGATGTCAGAGTCACCCCTGACCGGGCGATCAGTTCGACAAACGCCAGGCAATTAAGATTATATTGATTTTTAAAAACCATGGGCACGAAGAGGTGATCCCGAATGATCCCGAAAAGATCGACATAGGCCATCTGGTATTTCGGATTCTGATGGGGGAAGAAAGTCATCTCCATGGCATAAAAGGCGGCAATGGCCTCGCTCACCGCCTCGTTGTCCATCGGTTCCGCGAAAACATTGGCGACGTCGACCAGGTATCTTTCGATATTGTTTCTTTTCAGCAAATCCATCCAGCTTGACAGTCTCGGATTCATTTTGGCAGCTCTCTTTCAATATCATTTTTCGGTGACAGGCGGATTGAGAAGCCCGGTTTCGTGGTCTAAGCCCACGCTGCTTGATTTCTTCCTCCCCAAGGAGGACTGCTTAGACAGTTAGCACCTGGATACTGAATACAGGGATATGTTGCCGGCTCAACAGAATGGCATGATTTTTATAAGGCTCTGAGTTGTGTTTAAGCAAGGGAATAAAATGGGGAAACCGGCGCAGAAACAACTCAATGGTTCGAGCCGAAGTATTAATCTCGCCTTCGATGTAAGTTTGGAGCGGCGCTAAGTAGCACTTGACTTGAAAACGATACACCGGCTGCCGGGCGGTTTGCTTTTTCCAGGCGGGGCTGCCGTGGAACTGCTCTAGTTCGATGACAAAGGCTACCTGTTTCAAGTCGATCAAGAGTTCCTGGTCAGACCAGATGATTTTTTTGTCTTTAACCAGGCAAGGCTTTTTCAGGTAGGGGTAGTAAACCGCTTCGTTATCAAACCAGATTCTTCTGAGTTCGTCTTCATTGGCCACCGGCCGCTTTTTGTCTGGGCCGGCATAGAGAATCTTTTGCCCGACCAGTCGTTTGGCTTCTTTCGGATCACGAATAACTCTAGTTATTTCTTTCGCTTGCAGAGTAATGTGCTCAATAATCTTCTTGTTTAGGAGAACAGACAACAGACCGATGTCGGGGATGGCGCCCTCGACGATCTCCCCGGTAACCAGGAAAAAGCGCACCAGATTGAGGGGGATTACGTCCGGGCTCCCGTCCAACGGTGGACGATTTTCGGAGCTGGATTCCATGTGATCGGGATAGCCATGAAAATCAATCATGAACCCAACTAACCGGCACCAATTGGCCATTTTACAGTCGTCAAATGCTGGATACGGATGTTGTAAGACAAATCATGGAGTTGCCGGCCAAAGGGAACTAGACGCCGACCCACCAAATGGTCCATCATCGATGCGGCATGTCCTCATCCCCGGACGGCCTCATGAGAGTTTAATTCCCTTATACCTCTTTAGACCGAAAAGAAAGCAAAGTCAATGAAAAGCACAGGGCAAACGCATCGGTTTTGTCTCATGACATCCAGGGACTAGACTTCCTGCGCGTGCCCCAAGCTAATTTGAAATGTGCTTGCTTTGAGTTGACCGCCGAGGCTTGGGATTTGTGGGAGTAAGCTATGGAGTGCTCGGGCATGTTATCTAGTTATGATCGTTTGGGCCGGGTGGGACGGCTCGAGGCCGGAGTAGCGAATTATCTGGAATTCTCAGGGAGAAGTATCAACCCCAGCAATGAATGGGGAAACCAAAATTCAATGGTCCTGAAGAACTTGTTGGGCTGGAGGAGGGTGGTGCGTTAACACCACTCTCCCCGGTTGTCTTTGATGAAAATTGATGCTGAATCTGCGCCGTCATTCGTCGTCGGTCAGACGTAGCTGTGGTACTCCGGAACATACATCAGAGACTTGATATATTCTCTCAGGTCACCGGGCCTCGGCGTTGTGGCCAGGCCTTGTTCGTAGGCCACTTCGGCCACCGCGGTCGCCACCGCTAAAGAAGTCTCTCTGATGCGCGCCAGTGGCGGAAGAACCCGTCCCTGTTCCCGGTCAGCTTCCGAGACCATCCGGACCAGGGTTTTTGCCGCCACGAGAAACATTTCGTCAGGCACCCGACTTGCCCGGGTAGCCAGAACTCCCACCCCCAGACCAGGAAAAATGTAGACGTTATTCCCTTGCGCCGGAACAAATGTTTTACCGTTGACGGTAACCGGTTTAAACGGACTGCCGCTGGCGAAAATGGCTCGTCCCTCAGTCCAGACGTACGCTTCTTCGGCCGTGCATTCCGTGTTTGATGTGGGGTTGGAGAGGGACAGCACGATCGGCCTGTCGTTGATCCGGGCCATGGCTTCCAGCACAGCTTGCGAGAACAACCCCGGCTTTCCGGAAACACCGATGATGGCATTGGGCTTTATCGCTTCAACCGAGGCGAGTAAGTTCGAAAGGGGCTCATGGTCATGGGCATAGCGAAGTTTGTTTGCGTTCAAATCGGTCCGGCTCTTGACTATCAACCCTTTGGAATCCACAAACCAGCATCGTCGGCGTGCTTCCTGCTCGGATAACCCCTCATTCATCATCGCTGAAACAGTTAGATCACCGGTCCCGATTCCGGCTTCTCCCGCGCCCAGAAACAGGATTTTTTGATCCTTCAGCTCTCCTCCGGCGATACGCAGGGCCGAGTACAGGCAAGCCAGGGTGGTGGCGGCTGTCCCCTGGATGTCGTCATTGAACGTGCAAACCTGATTGCGATACTTGCGCAACAGGCGAAACGCATTGTGATTTCCGAAATCTTCAAATTGGATGAGGGCTCCCGGAAATATCTGTTGCACCGCCACAATGAACTCTTCAATCAACTCATCGTATTCTTGTCCTCGAACGCGCCGTTGTTTTAACCCGATGTAAAGAGGATTGTTCAGCAGTTCCTCGTTTTCCGTGCCCACGTCAATGGTCACCGGAAGTCCCGCGGCCGGATGAATCCCGGCACAGGCGGTATAGAGAGCCAGCTTCCCGATGGGGATACCCATGCCGCTGGCGCCGAGATCACCCAGGCCTAAGATTCTCTCGCCGTCAGTCACCACGATGATCCGAATGTCCTTATAGGTCCAGTTCATGAGAAGATCGGCTACCCGCCCTTTGTCATTGGCGGTAATGAATAGGCCTTGGGGTCTGCGGAAAATATTGCTGTATTCCAGGCAGGCCTTTCCGACCGTGGGGGTGTAAACAATCGGCATAAGTTCCTCTATGTTTTCGAGAAGAACCCGGTAGAACAAGGTCTTATTGCGCGCCTGCAAACCACTCAGAAAGATGTACTTGTCGAGGTCGGTCGGTAGCTTTCTAATATTCGTAAGAACCCGCAAGAGCTGATCATCCATGGAATGGACATGCGGAGGCAAGAGCCCGCGAAGACCCAACGCGTCCCGTTCTTCTTCGGTGAATGCGGCCCCTTTGTTTAGACCGGAATCCCGCAATAAGGCCATGCCCGTGGGAAAATCTCTTAGCCGGCTCTGAATCTTCATTTTTTCCTTGGCATCGGCATACTTGCTTTTTTGAAGGATGGATTGCAGATTGATATGACCAAGAAACTTTGCGAGCGCATCGCTTTCCGCGAGATCTTTGTTAAAGGAAATGATCATCTTATCATTTTCGTAGGCTACGCTGTACATGGGGCATTCCTCCTCTTAAATTCAAAAAAAGCTAACCGCGCCAGACGCGGAGATCCAAAGGGACTACGGAGCCCCAAGGTTATAGGTGAATTATCCCAAAATCAAACGACATCTCTGCGTCTGCTCGTTGCCCCGCGTCTTTGGCGGTTGGCTTTTTCGGCTAAAGAGTTAACGATATAACGAACCTACAATCTGGTGGCCAGATCGGGTGTGGCTTCCAACGGGTTAGAGTTTCCTATCCGATAATTACCAGTTATGGGAGATGGCTCCGGCCCGGCAACTGACCACACAGGGCGAAGGCGGTCGTTCTCCTACGGGTTTGCAGGGGCCGCAGGAGTACTTAATTTTCTTTTTCTCCGATGACTTGACCACGGCCACTGGTTCTTCCCGGAAGGGATCATGGGGGTCTTCGGTCAGGATTTCAAAGACCTGAGCCGGACAGGTCGTGACACAATCACCACATCCAGTGCACTTGTCCGTATCAATGGTGATGAAATAATCACCGGAGCCGTCCTGGTATCCATAGTTGGCCAGCACGGGGGGACCCCCTTTATTTCCCAGATTTTTTGGCCAGAGCCTGAGCGAACAGGGCCGCACCCAGGGCACCGGCGATCTGCGTATCTATAGTCGGTTTAAGCGCCTTGATCCCCAGTTCCTTCTCAATTCGGGAAACTACGCCGATATTTTTGGCAATGCCTCCGGTGATGGCGAATTCTTTCTCGACGCCAATTCTTTCTAGCAAAGAAACGACCCGGTGGGCCATGGCTGAGCTGTACGCGGCCAGAACCTTCTCTTTGGGCCAGCCGGCGCGCAGGAGGCCGGACGCCTCAGACTTGGCGAACACGACGCAGGTGGAGGAAACCGGCGGGGGCTCTTCCGCCACCTGGAGAGACAACTCGCCCATGTCGTTGATGGATACATTCAACAGGTCGGCGAATACTTCCATGCCGCGACCGGTCCCGGCGGCGCATTTGTCGTTCATCAAGAAATTGGTCACTTTGCCTTGGGCGTCGCAATGGATGGCCTTGCAGTCCTGACCGCCCATGTCCAGGACGGTGCGGACGCTGGGACCATACATGAAATTGGCCCCCCGGGCGTGGCAGGCGATTTCGGTGATGGCCCGTTGCCCAAAGGGGACATTAACCCGGCCGTAACCCGTGCCCACGGTGTACTGCAGGTCGTCGTAGGTCACTTTAGCGTCTTCCATGGCCATGTTCATGGCGTTCATGGCGCTGTTGGGGCTGTCGGAACCGGTTCTGGTATTGCCATAGGCTAGGAGCTGACCGTCGACCATAATCACGGCCTGGGAGCTGACCGAGCCTACATCCACGCCGCCCGTGACGATCTTACCGGCTTTCCAGTCAATGGCGGGATCGGTCCATCGGGATTCCGTCCATCTCCAGAATTCTTCAGCCATTTCGGCTCTCCTTTAAATTTATCCTTCGAACGTCATTGCGCGGCGACCAACGCGGCGCCGAAGGCTCCGACAATATCCGGATCTTCGGGAACCAGGATGTCGGTTTCCAGCATGTTCTTCAGGCTGGTGTAGAAGCCGATATTCCTGGCCAAACCGCCGATCAGCATTACCGGGGTCTCCAGACCGACCCGACGGACCACGGACGCGATCCGTTCGGAAATGGCATTGTGAATGGCCCTGGCCATGTCGGACCTGGCCGTTTTGGCGTGGACCAGCGTCACCAGCTCGCTCTCGGCAAACACGGCACACTGGGCATTCATATTGACAACTTTGGTTGACTGGAGCGACAGGGGACCCAGCTCTTCGAGTTTGACTTCCAGGGCGCGGGCCATGGCCTCGATGAAAGCTCCGGCGCCGGCGGCGCATTTGTCGTTAATGGCGAAGTCGACCACCTTGCCGGCCGCGCTGACTTTTATCGCCCGGGCTTCTTCCGCGCCGACATCGATAACCGTCCGAATGGCCGGATTCAGGCCCACGGCGCCTTTGGCCGCGGCGCTCACTTCGGTGATCTTGTCATGGGCGTAGGGAACCTCGTCCCGTCCCGCTCCGGCGGCCACGACCTTTGAAATATCTGCAGCCTTGATCCCCGCGGC
Source organism: Deltaproteobacteria bacterium (assembly GCA_015233625.1). Taxonomy (GTDB): domain Bacteria; phylum Desulfobacterota; class JADFXK01; order JADFXK01; family JADFXK01; genus JADFXK01. The sequence goes on from JADFXK010000181.1 coordinate 8,160, forward strand.
CTCCAGTGCTTCCCGCCAAACTGCTTCGATGGCGGGTTGAATATCGTATCCGGCGTCACCCCTGGCCCGGCCGATGATCCGGCCATCTTGGACCACAACGACCTTGACGGTTTTCGAGCCGGCATCTATTCCTGCTGTGATCACAATGTCCTCCCTCATGATCAGTGCTTTTCAACAAATTGTTCAGGTTGCCTTATTCCATCGTGGCGAAGGCGATAATGCCG
>JADFXK010000182.1:0-698 GCA_015233625.1 Deltaproteobacteria bacterium
CTCGTTCCATCGGACGGGTTATAGCTGTAGCTCACCGTCGTCCACCAACTGTATGGACCATATATTGTGTAGTTTGTTATTGGAATATTGGAGCTATTGAGGGTCCAGATGCTGGCAGATCCGCCAGTTCCCGCCCAGAGCAGGGTTCTAGTTCCATCGGATGGGTTATAGCTGTAGCTCACCGGCGTCCAGCCACTGTAAGGGCCGTATATTATGCAGTCTGTTGTCGGAATATTGGAGCTGTTGAGGGTCCAGATGCTGGCAGATCCATCAGTTCCAGCCCAGAGCAGGGTTCTCGTTCCATCGGACGGGCTATAGCTGTAACTGACCGGCGTCCAGCCGCTGTAAGGGCCGTATATTGTATAGGTCGTCATGATATTGGAGCTATTGAGGGACCAGATGCTGGCAGATCCACCAGTTCCCGCCCAGAGCAGGGTTCTCGTTCCATCGGATGAGTTATAACTGTAATTAACCGGCCCCCAGCCATTGTAAGGACCGTAGATTATGCAGCCTGTTGTCGGAATATTGGAACTGTTCAAGGTCCAGATGCTTGTAGATCCACCTGTTCCAGCCCAGATGAAATCATAGGTTGTTTTCGATGACCCACTGTGTCCATCCCGTACCGGCCAGACGTAGTAGCTACTTCCCTTATTGGGGCTGTCGACGTCGCCGGCGACCATACTGACAAGCCACGCGCA
>JADFXK010000182.1:708-8332 GCA_015233625.1 Deltaproteobacteria bacterium
TATAACCGGCGGCCGTAGTACTCGACCAGTAGCGGTCCGACTGGACGCCGGAGAAGGGATAATAACCCGCAGGCAAAGCCGGCCCATAATGGCTGTAGTCTATCAGACTCTTCAGCTCGTTGATGTTGGGCAATCGCCAATCCCCAGCGTGGGAGCCGTCGGTCAAACCGCAACTACCGCCGGCCAAGCCAGCGATCAAAAAAAAGGCGTTGGTCCAGGTGGTTAAGCCGAAGCAATTGGCATTCTTCAGCCAGATCAAACCGGTGAGGTTATCGGTGACCGTGCCGTTGCCATTATCGGTAAGCCTGGGATTGGGCCAGGCCACGCCCATTTGCAGCGCACCGTCATCGCCGGTGCCGTAAGACGTGGTTTGGCCGGTTTTGGGGACTGGAGCGGGGGGGACAGTGGCGCCTCGTACCGGACCTGAATAATCTAAACCATCCTCGGCTTCGCCTAGGGCGGAAATGACTGAAGAATCAAATGCCCCAGATTGTCCACCACGTACCGGCCACACGAGGTCAGTGCCCGCCTTACCGTAGCGAAAGACGCCGCCGTAGTACATATCGACGAGCCACACGAGGTTCGTATCGCCGCCAGCCGTAGTACTCGACCAGTAGTAATTCGACTGGACACCGGAGAAGGGATAACAACCCGCAGGCAATGCTGGATTATAATGGCTCACATCTATCAGACTCATCAGCTCGTTGATGTTGGGCAATCGCCAATCCCCGGCGTGGGAGCCGTCGGTCAAACCGCAACTACCGCTGGCCAAGCCAGCGATCAAAAAAAAGGCGTTGGTCCAGGTGCTTAAGCCGAAGCAATTGGCGTTTTTCAGCCAGATTAGGCCGGAGAGGTTGTCGGCGACAGTGCCATTGTTGTTGTCGGTGAAGCGGGGGTTGGGCCAGGCCACGCCTTTTTGTAAGGCACCGTCATCTCCGGCGGCGTAAGTGGCGGTTTGGCCGGTTTTGGGCAAGTTGATCGTACCTGCCCAAGCAGAGGGCAGGCAGCAGATTAAGGCGACCAGGGTAAGTAAGGCGGTGATAGTTCGGTGGCGGCACATTTTTGACCTCCATTGTTAGGTGGTTCTTGCATCTAGTTTTTTGAACTGTGATTTCCCTGATGGATTATGATTTCGCTGATTTTTTGATAGAGTATGATGCCGCCGGGGTGTAATCAGTGCAATCAGAGTCAATCTGCGAAATCAGAGTTCTGACCTTGAAGGCTTTGTCCCATACCTGGGATGAACAGGGGACAATTGTGGCTTGTTCGGCTTGATCTTATCATGTATGCAGGAGGGTGAGGAGATGTCAAGGAAAAACTGAAGGAGTATATTGGATAAAACCATCAGTGTAGTCAACTATTATCTATGTTATCTTGAATTAACAGATGGTTTTGGAACACTATTACATATCTTGTTAGTTCATTCGAACCACCGGATTTCGGTTGCGTCGTGACCGTTAATTAGTGGTTGTCATTGTTTTTTGTGCGGCCTTAAAGCCGACCTCAGATCACTCACCTTAAGTAGGCACCTCCACCTTGACCAGGTGCTCGGCTGCGGCTAAATCAGCCTTAACACGTCCAGGTTGGCATGATTCAAAATGACGAACACCGGGCATCGATAGCCATCTCCTGTCAGACCCACGGCCGCGCCCAAGTCCGCCCGTTGCTTTAATCGGTAAAATGACGGCAGCTCCTTGATCCGGTCCTGCCCGGTGATGGCCTGAAGTATCCCCGGCCGGGGCGGGAAATACTCTAATATGGCGGTATATTGCACTATTTTTTGGATGTCGCCTCTTGGGTCCGCTGCATTACATCTAGCCCATTGTCTATCATGACCGGATGTTTCGGGCCGATGAAACCAGTGCTTGCGCCGTCTTATTTCATCCCTTTAAAGGCGTATTCGATCAATTTCAGCCCGACGGGACTAAAGAAACTAACCCCAAGGATGACCAAACCGATTAGGGTCTGCATCATAAGGCGGATGGATTTTAGCTCACCTTTCAACTCGTGTTCCAATGATCCGATTTTCCCTTTCAACTCATGTTCTAAGGATCCGAACTTTCCATTCAACTCGTTTCCTAAGGAGTCGATTTTTCCATTCAACTCCGCATCTATTGTGTTTATTCTGCCCTTGAGTTCAAGGATATCGGCTTTCAGTTCTCCGCGGAGTTCTTCAATATCCCTTTTAGACATCTCCCGTAGGGTATTGATGCTTCCTTTGATTTCCGCAATGTCGGCTTTTGAGGCTAATTCGCTTGATAATTTCGTCGCAACTTGATTACCCATGGTCTCAAGCACTTCAATCAGCGGGGTTGATTGTGGTCCGAAGGCCGACTTCAATGACTCTACTTGTTGAAAAGACAACATCACATTGCCTCCCTTAGCCAAACGGCACATGCTTTATTAATCGGTTTAAACCGACAGAAGATAATCTGAACAGCCACAATCCACCTTTCTCATAAATCCAGACCAGCATTCAACTGAAAGACCTACCGCTGCATAATCAGCGCTGCAGCCAGAAGACTTCCTGATGTTCCATTATCCCTGCTTAATTTTTATCACAACAGGATGTTTCAGGCAAATGACATCGTTCCGCCTCCGAAAGGACGCGCTCGCCCGGCCCACACTCAAAACATTTCTACCTTTTGTCCGGTAAAAAGAAAAGGCCCCATGGTTTCGTATACCACAGAGCCGGATAATTGAGCAATGTTAATCCATCCTCAGCTAAGGAGCATTATATTTCTGGACGTACACCAAGCCTGGAATCTTAAGTCAATTAAATTGAGATCTAAAAACCAGCCGCAGATCGTGTATACTCTCTCTACGCCACCTCTACCTTAACCAGGTGCTCGGCTGCGGCTAGATCCGCCTTAAACACATCCCGGTTGGCATGATTCAAAATGACGAATACCGGGCAGCGATAGCCATCTCCCGCCAGACCCACGGCCGCGCCCAGGTCCATCCGTTGCTTAACTCGGTAGAATGAAGGTAGTTCCTTGATCCGGTCCAGCCCGGTGATGGCCCGAAGTTGGCCCGGCCGGGGCGGGAAATACTCTAATACCGCGGTATGCCGTACGAATTTTGGGGTGAGATCGGGCTCCCGACCCAGGCACACGGACAAATTGGCCGCGTCAAGACTGAAGCCGTACGTCAATTCCGCCATCTCTGACCGGTACCCCCCGATCCTAGCCCCGGTCTCCACTAACTTGGGGCCGTGGGGTGTGACCATGATGTCGGAATGGAGAGCCACATTCCTGATGCCCAGGGCCGCGGCCACCTTGGCGTTCACTTCCTTGACGGCCGCCTGATCCTGATCCGAGAGTTCCGTGGGGCTGATCCGGGCGTAGACATGGTAGTCCTCATGACCCAGAGCCGCGCCGCTCTTTAGGTCGGTGATTAATCCCGGCCAGACCCGGCCGTGCCCATCCACCACCGAGTCCAGAGCCACCTCTTGCCCCTCCAGCCAGGTCTCGACCAGGACGGTCTCCTGGATCGGGACGCCATGCCGCCGCGCCGCCAGGGGCAGAGCCTCCTGAAATCGGGTCAAAGCGGAGGTTAGCTCATCCCGGTTCCGGCATTTGTAAATCAGGATGCTTTTGAATAGATTGCGAGGTTTGAGGGCCACCGGCCAGTCCAGGTCAAGCGAGGCCTCGGGCCCGGCCATGGTGGTGAACTGCCCGTTCAACTCCGGGTACCCGACATCCACGGTCCGGCGCATCAGGTACTTGTCCCGAAATACCTGGGCCTGATTCAAGTTGAGACCGGTCAGGCCGAAAGCCGCCAGAAGCACGGCATGTTCCAGGACGCGGCGTTCCCGGCGATTGAGCACCGCCACGACCCGGTCTCGATGGGGCCACGCCTTCAGGACCGCGGCCAACCCGGCCAGGTCTGCCGTATCATTGACCGGATCATAAGCCACCAGGTAATCCAGGTCGGTTCGGGCAGACTGGTTTTCATCCGGCTCGGCCAGGGCGGCGACTTCAAAGCCGAGGTCTTTGACGCTTCGGCAAAACCGTTGCACCCCGGTGAAGAACACGATATTTTTCAAGAAGGCCTCGGAGGGAGTACCGCCGGATCAGACCTGAGCGCGAATATGGGCTTGTTTCAGGACCGGAGCCAGGTCTGGCGTGGATTCATCCATAACCGGACGTAGATCCAGTTGATGATAAACCTGGTCGATAATGGTCATCACTTCCGGCTTCAGGTGGTTGGCTGATTCGGTGATCGGATAGGGAAACAAAATGCGGCAAATTCTGGAAAACTCATCTTTGGACGGCAACACCTCGCCGATGTGGGGAACACCGTCGGTAACAATGAATTCATCGTCGTTATTCATATCCTGAAAGGTGATTTCGTCTTTTAAATAGTCGATATGTCCATCGCTTCGGTGAAAACGGTATAGTCCCGCCCGGAGGTTGCCGTTTACGGTTTGGGGCATGTTTTTCTTGTTGAACAAGATGATATGGCTGCCTTTCATCCGTTTGCGGTAAGTGGCGTTTAGTTTGTCCACGTCGATCTCCACATCCGCATCCAGGAATTCCAGGATGTGAAAGGCATCTAAGGGAACCAGACCATTTTTGATGTGCAGCAACGAGAGCATGGGGAAGGCCCCAGTGTAGCGCGCATTGCATTCCACGGGATAGACCCGTCCTTCATCCTCCTGGGCGATGAAATCGATGCCGAAGATGCCGCGGTAGCCCTGGCCCTGGAGGTATTCACCCACCTTGAGGACGATTCTTTCCGCCTGGCTGTTCAGTTCCGGAGAGAATTGCTCATAATCCCAGGAGTGACCGCAAAAAACGCCGTTGCCCTGCTTGACCCTGATGACGTTGGGGACATCCAGGATCTGACTTTGGAGAGCCGAAAACAGGGTGCCGGAACGCGTCAGACAGACCGCCACGCTGGCCGGCTGGCCGGATTTATAGGTCGTAACATTAACCGAATGAATCTCCTCCCCGCGGTAGGAGCCACCGCCCACGGCTCGAACGAACTCGAGGAAGTCATCCTCAGAAAAAATGAAGAAGGTTCCCCGCCCGCCGCCGCGTGGGATGTCCGGCAACTGGAAAACCAGTTTCGGGCCGTATTTGAGGATGAAGCCCTGGTAATCGGCCAGGGTCAGAGGTTTTTTCAGGGAGACGTTTTCTCCGGGGATGATCGGCAAATCGAGTTTTTTCAGAACTTCCCGAAAAATTTTCTTATTTTCGATGGGCTTCCGAATATTAGAGGGATTGCCCACGACTCGCCAGCCGTGCCGTCTGGATATTTCTTCCACCTCGGGGTAGCTCTGATAGACGATCAGACAAGTTTCACCCTTAAGTGTAGACAGGAGATCAAACACCTTGGGGTGCTCCAGAAAGAAAACCGTGTTCACTTCATCCCGGTCCGGGAGTGGTTGGCCTTTTAGCTCCCTTTCTAAACAAAAGACTTTCAGGTATCTTTCCATTCGGCGGACTTCATTAGAATCTTTGAAGGCGACGACCTGATAATTCTTGATAAAAAAGCTGGGGATAATGCGCATAAATGCAGTTACACCCAAGCCCAGGAAATTACGATCCATTTTATCAAAGCACGCCCTGACGTCCTGGAGAGTCTCAATCTTCATAGTAAACCTTCCAAAATTCGCACCGTACCGGAATGGGACATGCAAGTTTTAGCACTGTGTTTATGTAATCTCTGCTAAGTACCAAAAAAATCTTTGGTTGTAAAGGCTTTTTATGGTCTTTAGGAGATACCTCGGACCGGCGACGGTCTCAGCTCAAGCCTGAAAAAGTCAAGCCGTGGAGGCCGCAGAGAAACAGAAAGTCTGGTGTATCCGTCAGCCCGACCGCGGTCGAGGTGACGGCCTGGTTTTGAATTTAAAAGTCGGGGACATGACAGGCGACATACCGATTTTCGTCGGCCTGCACCAGAGTGGGACAAGTTCCATGACATTCCGGGGTGGCCCGTTGGCACCTGGCCATGTAACAGCAGCCCTCCAACGCATGAATTCTACTCAGGTCCCGCACTGGGGGGGGGCGGCGTTTCTTGGTCGGATCCGGCACCGGGACGGCTGCGATCAGGGCCTGGGTATAGGGATGGAGAGGCATTGAGACGATCTTTTCCGTTGGCCCCACCTCAACCATCTGGCCCCGGTAAATCACCCCGATCCGATCACAAACGTATCTGGCCGAGGCCAAGTCATGGGTAATGAACAGGACGGTCAGATCAAATTCGGCCCGGAGTTGGAGCATCAAGTTCAAGATATGGGCTCTGATGGAGGCATCAAGCATGGAGGTGGGTTCGTCCGCCACCACAAACCTTGGCCTGGTGACCATCGCCCGAGCAATGGCAACTCGTTGCCGTTGTCCGCCACTCAGTTCATGAGGATAGCGGAACAGGAAGTTCTTGGCCGGTTTGAGTCCCATCAATTCCATCATATATTGGGTCCGTTCCACCCGTTGGGCCTGGTCGCCAATGTTGTGTATGGTTAACGGCTCCATCACCGTATCCAAGATATTTATCCGGGGGTTGATTGCCTGATAAGGGTCTTGGAAAATCATCTGAACCAGACGGCGGAAGACCTTCAGGTCCTTTCCCTTGAGGCTGCCGACATCCATCCCGGAAATGACCATGTGCCCACGCGTGATCTCGTCCAACTTGACCATCAGCCGGCCGCAGGTAGTCTTGCCGCTGCCCGATTCTCCGACCAGGCCGAATATTTCCTGCTGGGCAATAGTAAAGGAGACGTTGTTCAACGCCCTGACTTCATTTTCGCTGCCGGATTTAAAGAGACGCTTTCTCGGCTTAAAGACCTTTGTCACGCCCTCGACTCGGACCATGTTTACCTACTTCTGGGGAAGATACATTACACCAGCCGGATTTTCCAATCACATAGGAGCGGCTGATCAAAAAGGCAGTCAATATCCGCCGGGCGCGGTTAGCAGCTTTCGAGATATTTTGGGTCTACCTGAAATCAAATCATGGGCCGGATCAAACCAACGTCGCCATTCCTACAGTTTTGCAGGATAGAAGGAAAATATCACAATCATCCGGCGATAATCAAGACAAAATTATCGACACCCCGTCTGGTCGTGGAATAGCGACGTCGGGGCTCAAGCGTTCAGCTTAGACACCACCGTGTCGTCGTCATAATAATCAATAATGTTGATACAGCCGTAGTCCTGGCCAAGGCGGAAAACATTGTAGAGGTCCAGGCCCAGGGCGTGGCAGAGGATGATCCGGTTGACCCCGGCATGGGCCAATAGGAGGATGGTCTGGTATTTGTGGATGTCCAAGAGATGACGCAGCTTGGGCATGACCCGATTTTGCAGGTCCAGCAGACTTTCTCCACCAGGAATTCGGAAATTGACCAGATCGGTTAAACGGTTAGCCAGTTCATCCGGGTAATTGTCGCGTATTTCCTGATAGGTCAGGCCATCCCAGGAACCCATGTTCAGCTCTCTGAAATTATTATCTTTCAGATAGGTCAGACATCGGTCTTGCGAGATGATGGCGGCGCCTCTGACGCACCGGTCTAAATCGCTGCAATAGACGTGATCTATGGCCTCACCTTCCAACCGGCCCGACACCGCGTGCATTTGCTCCACGCCCAGTTCATCTCTCCCCACGTCAATGTGCCCATTAA
>JADFXK010000183.1 GCA_015233625.1 Deltaproteobacteria bacterium
ACTCTATACGATCTGCCCCCGACAGTCAGCCAAAACAAGAGGTTGGTACTGTGGCCTCGGATCATTGCAGGCTGCGCCTAACGGTGTTCGTCAAATCTGCGTCGGGGCAAATTTATGGGGCGGTGGCCAGAGTCTTGGTTGCTTTTTTGGCAGAGGCCTGTTTAAGTCTCAGTATCGGCGTATTGATAACTAAATGGGCTTTCTTGTTTTCTCGGCTGATGTTGAAGACGATCCCATCCGTATCGATGTCGAAATAACGAGACAGCAACTGGACCATGTCTTGTTGGATCAGACCAAAAACTTCTTTAGACACCTCTAATCGGTCACAGACGAGAGCTACCTGAAGCCTTTGCTTCGCCACGTCGCCGCTGGCCTGAGTTTTCATAATCCGTTTGATAAATCCGGCAATCATTTTGCTCTCCCGTGTTAGCGCCCGGAGATGATTTTTCTAATTTTTTTCATAAATCCGCCTTTAACCTGGGGCACCTCGATGGGCAAGTCCTGGTGCCCATTTAATCTTTGACCAATCCGGAAAAAGGCCCTACCCGCGGGAGAAGAATCGTCCGTCACGGCAAATTCTCCCCGGTTGGTGGATATAGTTATGCCATCATCTAAAGGCACCAGCCCTAAGAGCTTGATAGATAGGATATCGGTCACATCATCGTGAGACAGCATATCACCGCGGGCCACCAACTCGGGATTGATGCGATTAATGATTAGTTTAGAAGAGATGCTTTCTGAGTCGAGTAAGCCGATAATCCGGTCGGCATCGCGGACCGCGGAGACATCCGGAGTCGTAATGACGATGGCCTCATCGGCAGCCGCTATGGCATTTTTAAAGCCTTGTTCAATGCCGGCGGGACAGTCGATGAAAATGTAGTCGAACTCGTTCTTCAGAGTCACACATAAGTCACGGATTTCCTGTTCGTTGATGGCATCTTTGGTGTCGATTTGGGAGGCCGGGATGAGGAACAGGTTATCTACGCGACGATCTTTAATTAAGGCTTTCTTGTGGTTGCATCGTCCCTTAATTACATCCACCACGGTGAAAACAACTCGGTTTTCCAGACCCATGACCACATCGAGGTTGCGTAACCCAATATCTAAGTCGATAACCAGCACATTTTTACCAGTCATGGCCATGGCCGTACCGATATTGGCCGTAGCGGTGGTCTTGCCGACGCCCCCCTTGCCGGAGGTGACTACAAATACCTTTGATTCCATAATCCACCTTGCTGCTGGAAACGGTTATAATACTCTCACCCGCAACGACTTCAGCCGACCGCGGTCAAATCGTTCTACTTACCTTCTCCTTTTGGGACAAATTCTGCGAGTTGCCCCTCAAAGGCGCGGCTCAAGGCCTGAATTACGATCACCCCGTTATCAACTTTGGCCACTTCGGGGCCATACATTTTTTTGTCCTGTCCGCCATATCCGGAAGCCAAAACATCTCCAATCCGGAGGATGGTCGGGCGCATATCCAGAGAAAAAACGAGAGCTTCACGACCTGCATCGACCCCGGCGAAGGCTGATCCTTTGAGCGCTCCCAATACAAATATATCGCCCCCGGCCGTGATCATGGCCCCGGTATGGACATCGCCAATCTGGACCAGATGACCTTCGGCCTCGACGGCTTGTCCTGACCTTAACCGGCCTTTGTGGACTAAAGAGGGTTTATCTTCGGCCCGGAGAGGGTCTGAAGATGGGACCAGGCCGGCCCTCCGCGGTCTAGCCGCACCGAGCGCCGCCCGATAGCAAGTCGGAGAAAAAACTCCGTCATCTTCCGTCATGATGCTGCATTGAGTGACCGACCGAACGGCAAATTCTCCCTTCAGCATCCTCCGAATGTGCTGGTAGGAGCTTTCGTCGATGGTCCGCTTTCCCGTTTGGAGGATCACGTCGGCGTTTTTGAAGAAGCTTCTTTGCTTGGAAAAAGCCTTGTTGATCATTTCCGGGATGTCTTCTTCAGCACAGGTTTCACAGATATCAACCACTAAATGATCGTTAATGCCCTTGATGAGAACGCCATCTCGCGGCCGATCCTCTAAAAGGCTTTCCTGGGGCTTGTCTTGCCTGGGGGTCGCGGCCATAGATAAATGCCTTATCATGAACTTTCCCTATGAATAATTGATGACGATAACTACATGTTGGTTTCTGCCCGCAGAATACACAATCGGTTGTGTCAAGTCAATAGCCAGAATCATCTTCGTTGTTTTTTTAGGACAACCGGCGTCTTCGGATATGCCTGCAGCGAGACGTGCGTTTCTTGTTTATTGTTAAAATTAGCCTGGTTATATTCAGCCGGGAACGGTGACAAGCAACCCGAGGCCTTTTTAGTCATGGCCGTCGCGTCGGTCAAGCAGCCGTTCCACCAAATTTGTCACATGGTGGTGGACTGCGGCAGGCTCCTGCCGGCCATCGATCAACACCAGACCGGGAAAGCCGAGAGTCACTTGCGTCAGGTAGATTTCCCGGACCCGAACCAGAAAGTCGAACATCTCAAATTTTTCTAAATGGCGTCCGCGAGCCTGAATCCGTTGCAGGGCGATGGCCGGGGGAATATCTATGAGCAGAGTCAGATTGGGGCTGGGAGCGAACAACTCGTTTTGTCTGCGGATGGTCTCGGGGTCCAGGCCCCGGGCCCCCTGGTAGGCCATGGTTGAGAGGTAATATCGATCCGTGATGACAACTTGTTTGAGGCGCAAGGCGGGTAGGATGAGATTCTGCACATGATCTGCTCTGTCCCGGATAAACAATTCGGTTTCTTCTTGAGGAGAAATCGGGTTAGGAGAGACGGCCGCCTGGCGGATGGCCTGACCGATCGGGCCGTTGGTCGGCTCACAAGTTAAAACAACCTCAATACCGCGGCTGGCCAGATAGTCGGTGAGCATGTGGGCCTGGGTAGTCTTCCCAGAGCCGTCAATACCTTCGAAAGCGACAAACGTTTCCCGGTTTTGGTGTAGGATGGACGGTCTTGGATCATTCATTTCGATTTATTTCCCCCGATTCCAGCATCGACCGGCAATGCCTCGAGCCTGGTCATCCGGAGGCCATTACCCGATATTTTATTGACCTCTCTCCAGTCAGAAATTGTTTAACCCGGTCAAAGTCGGACACGTGCATGAATGCGTCCAATTTATTGTTTTTATAGGCAATAAGAGGCACTCCGACCCGGTTGGCCGTCAGTTCGTCCACCTTGGAATCGCCAAAGTAGAGAATCTGGTTGGCCGCGACATCGAAATACTCCAGTATGCGCATCAGCTCGTCGGGGTATGGTTTGGGGCGGCTCACGTCCAGGCAGGTGATGACCAGATCGAAGTATTCAGTCATTCCGGCTGCCCGGAGCAGGCCGGGCATGGTATAACTGCGATTGGTGGCAATGGCCGTATGGTAGGTGGGCCTTAAGAATTTGAGAAAGTCAATTAGACCGGGCTCAATTTTCATCAGGGGAAGAAACGGCTCGAAACTGAAAGTCTGTAGGAATTCCAGGGCGGCCGCTTTTTCGGGATAGGCCCGGAAGATATGGGCGACGCTCTCAAGGCCCGTATTCTGATGAACAAATTCTATTTCCTCCGAGGTCATGGGAGGGCGGCCAAAATGGGCCAGGATATGATTGTAGAAGGTTTCGTTGGCGTGTTTGGAGTCAAACATGACACCGTCACAGTCAAAAACAATCACCTTTATGAGGTCTAATTCAGCTACAGGTTGGAAGGCCATGCCGACCTCTGCTTTACCATAAAGTACACTGGGTTAAAAAACATAACCACTTGCTTCTCTTTGCGGTCTGGGTGGCTTGGCATTTCTAACATGCCAATTTTGGGCGCCGGACCAACATCACATATCCTGCGCCTTAAATCTCTTGGAGACAAACATCCACAGAAAACGGACCATCATCGGTCTGGAAAGGGATGACGATGCTGGGGCCATTAATCATGTGTTTAATTTGATGATTTTTACCCGAGACGACGGTGGGAATGGCGGCTTCCAGGGTTACCCCCATCTCGGCCAATTCTTTTCTGGCCAATCCCGATATCATATTGGTGATCTCACCGACCGCATCTCGGACTTCGTGATTCATCTCGGTAAAGGGTTCCCCCAACATGTTTGAGACTATTTTGAGGATACACTTTTCGGCGAAACTAACGGCAATCGAGCCAATAGCTTTATTTCCGGTAATACCGATGATTCCACTGATATCCCCAGCGGCCGATTCGTCTTTTTTCAAGTACGGTTTTAAGGGCTTGGGTGTAATCATGGCCATAGTTGACATGACGGAAATTGTGGCATTAAGGAATGGGTTTATATGCTCAGCTTTCATAGCATCTCCTGGTTGTTCAAATTCTCCCGATTCATTTCGGTCTATCGTTGAAGCCTGTAAGAAGAGAAGGCTAAGAGTCTTTCAGACCAGACGTGCCGCCGAAAAGGTCAGTTACTATCCCTCACACCACGGATACACCGCCAACCTAGGTGGTATTCTCGTTGGGGTTATTGGCATCTGGGACAATGGATATATCCTCGAAAACAATATCATGCACGTCAGCTCCATTCAGTACTTCCATCAACTGATCAATTATCTTCGGCTCCAGCGTGGTGACCATGGCGATGGGCTTATCCTCGGAATACTTTATCTCACTTAAAATATTATAGATGGTCTGCCGGATCTCTTCGTTTTTTTCATTGACCAAATTGGCCATACGGCTATCCATGTTCAGTCCCAAGACCACCTTTAAAAAGACAGTCTGGTTTCTTTCTCCTTGAAGCGGCACCAGAAAGAATTTTAGAGGATATTCTCTGTAGTTGATTGGAACTGGTTTAGGCTTTGGCTTCGAAGGCGGTGGCGCTGCCGGCGGTGGCGGAGCCGAGGTAATCTTGGCATAGATAAAAATCCCCGCGGACATAGCCAGGGCCAGGGCGGCCGCTGCAATGACCAGCAGTTTCCATGCTCTCATTATCTTGGTCAGAAGCGTTTCCGTGCGTACTTCTTCTTCTACCACAGGTTCCGGTTCAGGTTCCGGCTCGGCTTCCGGTGGTGGCGCCTCCTCCTCAAACTTGATGTCAATTTTGTCTAATTCGGCCTTTTTGCGTTCTTTTCCCTGCTTCTTTTTTAGCTCGTTTTCAACCTCGGTCTCCAGCCTGGACAGTTCATCATCGCCGAGTTCTTCGTCAAAGAGAACATTTTCAAGGCTTTCACTTTTTTCTTCGGCACTCTTATCTGCCATGACCACCACCCGGCCTTCATCCTTATTGACTAATCAATAACTTATCCAGCATTCTTTTCGCCACCTCAAACTTGGGAGATATTTCGAGGGCCTTTTGAAATTCCTGGATAGCCAGGTCCTTGTTATTGGCCTCCAGATACGCCCGCCCCAGGTTGAAATGCAGATTCTCATCGTCCGGAGCGTGTTCGATGGCGCGCTGGTAGGCGGAAATTGCTTCATGGTAGCGTGATTGTTTTCTCAGCACAATTCCCAGCAGGTTATAGGTGTTGATATCCTGCGGGGACATATTCAGGACTTCCTGAAAGGCCTTGGTGGCATCATCATCCATGCCGGCGGCTAGAAAGGCCTCGCCGATTTCTTTTTGACGGGCCGGGTTCAATGGGTCAAGTTTCCTGGCTTCATTAAGTGCGGCGATGGCTTCCTCAATCCGGCCGTCTCTAAGCAGTGCCTGGCCATAAGCCATTTGTCGATCGGCGTTACGCGGGGATATGTGGATAGCCGAGGCGATGGCTGCGGCCGCCTTTGACCATTGCCCCAGTCTTTGGTACATGTCGGCTAGTGAGGTATACGCCTTGATGAATTGGGGAGCCACCGCCAAGGCTTTCTGAAATGCTTTTTCTGCTGCGGCATATCTGGTTCTGATAGTGTATATCTGGCCGATGGCATGGTAGACTCGAGGGTTCTTAGGATCGATTCTTCTGGCGGCATCCAATTCGGCCAGTGCTTTCATATGCTCACCGGAAGCCAGATGTTTCATGCCTGCGTTCAGGCGGATATCAAGAGGAGTAGACACATTTTTTCGCGCCAAAGCCTTGGTTATTTTTTCTTCCAACGTCTTAGCCACAAAAGGCTTTACGATGTAGCCGTCAACCTCGGATTCGGCCGCTTCAGCGATGGCCTCCTCAGCTATTTCGGCGGTGACCATTAAAAAGGGGATATCTTTCGTTTGGGGGTTTTCCTTGACCCGCCGAAGTACCTCCATCCCGTTCATCACGGGCATGATCAGGTCACAGATGATGCAGTCGATTTTGTCCGACTGAAGGGTATTCCAGGCCTTCTCACCGTTATCGGCTTCCGCGATATTGGTATAGCCTAAGTACCTGAGCATATTCTTGATGGTGCGGCGCATGTTGGACATATCGTCGACCACCAGGAAGCGCGTTTTATTGTCCGTGTCCATGAACCGCTAAGGCCTTAGATGACATTCCGTTTGTATTATTTATTGCTGAGGGGCAAACTGGGTCGCGATCACCTGATTTTGGGGAGATACAATAACCAGGTTTGTCAAAACCTCTCAGGTCCGCCGGTAGACACAGAAAAGAATCGTAAGCGATCAGCTTTCAGCGCCCAGTTGGGAAATGAAAACCGCGATTAGGTCGTCACAATTCCACTGGCCATGATAGGCGGAGATACTGCCGACCTATGGTATTAAGCTGGAAGATGAGGGCTGATCGTTTACAAAGAATCCGCCTGGAAGAGTGTCACGTTGGCTGTGGGGACAACGAGGCGCCCGACCGGGGATACAACTAGAGGACTTGATGGTTCTTGTCGGCTTTAATAAGCTATCACGCCGCTTATATCTTGATCTTGTGATCTACTTTTGATTTGATGAGGCAGATCGGGGCTGGCTCTCTTCCGACTCGAGGTAAGCCTTTTGCCGGAGTCGCGTCACTCGCCCGGACTAAGCCGACATTTTTGTTTTGAGCGACTGGAAATGGGTGTTGACATAATTCAAAGCCGCCGCGTGCCGGACTTCCACGTCCGGATCGTAAAGCATCGCCGCCAGAGGCATGAGAGTCTTGTCACTTCTAATCCCGCCCAGACCTTTTACCGCGGCCAACCTGACCGGCCATTCGCCGTCCTTTAAGGATTCCAGGAGATGCGGGATGGCCTTTTCTATCAGAGTATTCCCGATTGCCGTCGCCGCAGTCTTTCGGACTTCCATCTTTTCATCTTCGAGCATCTTGACCAGGACGTCAAAGGATTCTTCAGCCTTGATGTGGTTTAAGGCAATCACCACCTCCATCCTGATCTGCCATTTCTTATCTGTCAGTAATTGGATCAGTGGTTGCACGGCAGCCCTGGCCTTGATCCGGCCCAAGGCGACGATGGCCGCTTTCTTTATTTGCCAGTCATCTTCCTGGAGTATTTCCAACAGAGTGTCTACGGCTTCTTCGCATTCGATGTTGGCCAGGCCCAACATAGAGGCGATTCTGACGTTTATGTTGGGGCTTTTTAGTGAATTCAAGAGGGGCTCGGCAGCAATAGAGTGGTCAATGTCGCTTAGCGCCTTAGCCAGGGCCCGACGGACCTCCCATTTTTCTTCGCCCCGTCCGGACGCTGAAGCTAACGCGTCGCCTTTGGCCGGAGCCTTGCCCTCTTGTTTGATCAGACTGTCTAGAACCAGTTTGAGGTTAAATTTTGCCACATCGCCGGCTAAGAGCTTTTTTAGATATGGCACAGCTTTGGTCGCCTTGAGCCGTCCCAAAGAAATCGCGGCCGCTTCCCTAACTTGCCATGACTTGTCAAGGAGAAGCTTAATCAGCGGGTTGATCGCGTCCTCTGTCTCTGGCAAGAGCCCAACAGCTAAAGCCACAGCCCTTTTGACGTTGGGGTCCTCGTCTTCGAATAAGGCGATTAGTTTGGCCGAATCCAGGTCCATAATGATTCCTAAGGAAAGATGGCCGTAATTTTTTCTTTTAGGGTATCTGCCGTAAAAGGCTTCACGATATAGTTACTTACCCCGGCTTGGACGGCTTTGATGATATTTTCTTTAAGAGCCTCAGCCGTGACCATGAGGAAAGGTACATCTTTAAGGGTTTCGTCGGCCCTCACATTTTGAAGTAACTCCAGACCGCTCATTTGAGGCATATTCCAATCGCTGATGATAAAGTCGAACTTCTTCGCCTTGAGCATGGGCAGGGCCACGGCGCCGTCGTCCGCCTCCTCGATGTTGTTATATCCGAGTTGTCGGAGAAGATTTCTGATGATTCTCCGCATGGTAGAAAAGTCATCTACGATCAGGATACGTGCCTTTAGGTCCAACATGAATGTATCCTCCGAAAATATTTTGGTCCTTTAAAAAACGTTCTCC
>JADFXK010000184.1:0-3769 GCA_015233625.1 Deltaproteobacteria bacterium
GGTCGGTTAGTAATTGCGATTTGACCAAATCACCAAAGGCCGGGTGCCAGGGTCCGGCCAGTATTGCGCCCGAACGCATCATGTCTTCGGTGATCATCAATCCCACTCGGGCCACGGCAATACCGGCGGATTCAAACGCGGCCACCATCTCCGCGGCCTGGTCAACGGCCTCGTCCAGGGACTGAGGCTGATATCGACCCTGTCCATAGAGGCTGGCCAGAGGCGTGTCTTTTATAACCAGGGTGGGGTAGATGCGGACCAAATCCGGCCCGAGCGAGATAACCTCAGCCATAGTCCGCCGGACACTGTCCCGATCCTGCCCTGGTAAACCCGTCATTAACTGGATGCCCAGATTGAATCCGAACTGTCTGATCAATTGAGCCGCTTCAACGGCGGTGGTCGCCGGATGCCCCCGACCGGATAAGCGCAGCACCTCGTCGTCTAGCGACTGCACTCCCAATTCAATCGTCTTGACACCCCGTTCCTTTAAAAAGGCCAATCGGGGCGAGTCAATAGCGTCAGGTCGCGTGGATATGCGGATGTAATCCACCACCCCGTTCTGCCGGAAAGGTTGCACCTCCCGCAACAGTTGCTCTTGCCGGTCGAGCGGCAGCCCGGAAAAATTACCTCCATAGAAGGCCACGACCACTTCTAGTCCAGGTTTTAGCCGGTTGGAGGCCAGACCTCGCTCAATGGTTTCCCGAATCCATCCCGTGTCCTGTGGTTCTTCTGGCTGCCCGGTGATTCTTGACTGATCGCAAAAAATGCACTGGTGAGGACATCCGGAATGGGGGATAAAAATGGGAATAATGAATAACTTCAAACTATTATTCCCAGACCTTGGAGTGCTTCTTGAGCCGCAGCTTGTTCGGCCGTTTTCTTGGACCGTCCCTGGCCCCGAGCCAATATCTTACCCTGGACGCTCAAAGTGACAAAAAAGGTTTTGTTGTGATCCGGCCCGATCTCCCTTTCCACGTTGTAATCAGGAGTTTCCTTGTACACCTCTTGACAGTGTTCCTGCAACATCGTCTTAAAATCTTTGACCAATTCCTGCGGGCGAGCCCGGTCCAACAACGGGGTAAAGAAATTCTCGATCATTTGCTCGGCCGGGTCCAATCCGCCATCCTGGTAAACCGCCCCAACCACCGCCTCAAAGCAATCGGCGAGCAAGGAATCCTTTTCCCGGCCGTGGGTCAGTTCCTCCCCTCGACCCAACTTAAGATATTTCCCCAGATTTAAATCCCTGGCCAGCATGGCGAGTGACGCTTCATTGACCAGGGAAGATTTGATCTTAGTCAATTCACCCTCTTTGGCCATCGGAAAAGAGCTCATCAAAAGACTTCTAATGGCCAATTCCAATACAGCGTCTCCTAGAAATTCCAGCAGCTCGTTATCTCTAAGCCCCATTCCGGGGTTCTCATTGACAAACGAGCGGTGGCACAACGACTGATCTAAAAGCTGAAGGTCTCTAAAATGATACCCAAGAGTTTGTTCCAGCTCCGCAAGACTGACTTCATCCATAATTTGCCGCAGAGGTATTTATTTAACCAATTAATTTAGTTTAAAAATGAGACGGCACCTGGCATCCGGTGTCGGGTCATCGCCTGTTCCTTAATCCGATTCGCTTGATACTGGTTCTTTCTTAACCTGGTCCCATAATCGATCCATCTCGGCCATTCCCGCGGTTCTCGGTTCTTTCCCCTGGCGCTTCAACTCATCTTCCACCCGGTTAAACCGGTGGACGAACTTGAGCGTGGTTTTGAGCAAGGCATTATGGGCGGTCAGGCCATGAAACCGAGCCAGGTTGACCAGGGTGAACAGCACGTCCCCCAGTTCATCCTCAATTCGCTCTTTAGGTCCGCTGTTGGACATGGCTTCTTTCAGTTCCGCCATTTCTTCATCCAATTTTTCCACGACCTGAGCGGCATTAGACCAGTCAAACCCAACCCCGGCCGCCCTCTCCGACAATCGGTGGGCCCGCATTAGAGGTGGGAGGTTCTTGGGGACCCGGTCCAAAATTCGGCCGTTGTTTTTACCCGATTTCTCCTGGGCTTTGATCTTGGTCCAATTCCTCTTCACCTCAGCCACGCCGTCCACAGTCACATCGCCGAAAATATGGGGATGCCTCCGGATCATTTTGGTTTTGACCCCCAGCAGGGCCTCAGCCAGTGAGAAACTCCACTGTTCCTGAAGCAAGAAAGTCAGGAAAACGACCTGAAAAAGAAGGTCGCCTAGCTCTTCCTCAATCCCTTCCCGATCACCGGCCTCAACCGCTTCAGCCAGTTCAAAGGCCTCTTCCAGCAGATAATTCTTGGCTGTCGAAGGTGTTTGGGCCTTATCCCAGGGGCAGCCATCCTCCCCCCGGAGCCGCCCAACCAGTTGAAACAGCTCCTCCAGGCCCCGCACTGTGTCATGTTGCGACATATCACTTACCCCCTTTCAAGGGAGTCTTTTTCCAGTGCTCGACCAAATTCTTTTCATTTTCTTGATATGATTTTTTCAACTTATCCGGAACCATTGACGCAATCACCCCGGATGCCTTGACCAGATAGGGCACCGACTGGGAGCGGCCCAGCAGAGGAGATCGCGGCGGCAAAAAGGAAATCAGGATCAAGGTTAAAACGACCAGGACCAGCACCCCCTTGAGCAACCCCAGCGCCCCGCCCAGAAGAGTATCCAGCCCTCTCAAAGGCGAAACGTTGATAATTCGCTTCACCATCAGACCCAGGATGGAAAACAAGACCAGGCTGCCGAAGAACAAAATCAGAAAAGCCGCCATATCCCGGTAGGATGAAGTCTCAATGGCACTTTTTAGGAGGGGACTTATCTCAGGATAATGGGCACATCCGGCCCAAAACCCGAACACCAGACCCGCCAGGCCGCATCCCTCCCTGACAAAGCCCTTATACAACCCCTTCAGGAAGATAATGGCCAAGATGACCAGGAAAAAAATATCAAGTGCATTCATCCGCGAAATCCTCATCCCCAGGCAGGTCCGCCCGCAAAATATCCGTAATAGAGCCCGCGCCGAATTCCGTCATTTCAGAAAAAAACACAACTCATGGGAACGCCAGAGTCTTATATAGAACGCGACCATTTCTCTGCGTCCCCCCTGCGCCCTCTTCGCCACGTTTTTTGCAAGGCCTGCCGAAAATTTGAGATTCCAATTTCGGGCGTCAATAAAGTCGAGTAATCCTCGAATTTGCTAAAGGGTTTGAATAATATCAGAATAGTGTTCAGAAAACAACTGAAAAATCGACCCGGTCAAAAGGAATGGCGATTAGGTGAACTGATTTCAGATCCCCTGAAACAAAAAATGCCGGAATGAATCCCGGCCCCGATGTGGTGGTTTGCTTTAAATAGGCGCCGCCTGGAGGGAACACGAACTCTGTTCCCGGCTCTTGTTCTTATAGACCATGTAGATCTGTCGGCTCTGCCTGATATTCACCGGAAGTTCATCAAGCTTCTTCCCTTTCCGGTTAACCTTAAGCCGGTCCCTGATATATTCCGGTTCGAGATCCAGCATGGCGCAGATCCAGTTAAAGGAGCCGGGGTAGTCACCTTCTCCGGCCAAATACTGTTTGGCGTCCTGATCGCCTTCCCGGTAGTCCTCAATCGCCCGCATCAGGACTGCCGCCCAAAGGTCAAATTCGGGCACGTCATGGAGTAACGATGCCTGCTTAATATTTCTTTTACGTGCCATGGTTGCCCACCTCCTCACTGCGTCGATAATAGGCTGTCGAACCAGCGACCCATCTGCGATTCAGAT
>JADFXK010000184.1:3898-8299 GCA_015233625.1 Deltaproteobacteria bacterium
ATATGCTTTCATGGTAAACATGGGTTAAGAAGTTGGATATTGAACCGTTTGAGTTGATCGACCCTTTGGTCCTCCTTCTCTTGTTGTTTGATGTAGTTACGGACAGTCTCTTCGTCCCTGCCGACTGTGGACACGTAGTAACCTCTGGCCCAGAAGTGCTGTCCCGTGAAATTCTTTTTGTGTCCACTGAAATTCCTTGCGATATGGATGGCGCTTTTGCCTTTGATAAAGCCAACCACATGAGCCACTGAATATTTTGGCGGAACTGAAAGTAGCATATGCACATGGTCGGGCATAAGATGCCCCTCCAGTACCCTGCTTTCCTTCTGGCGAGCCAGTTCTCTGAATACTTCACCTAAGTGCTTTCGAAGTTGGCCGTATAACACCTTTCTTCGGTATTTGGGAATCCACACGATATGAAACTTGCAATCCCACACGGTGTGGTTTAGACTCTGTCGTTCGTCCATTGCGGGCCTCCTTTTCCATGAACTTTGAGCGGTTCTGAAAAGGGAGAGTCCCGCATCTTCCCGGAACTGTCAAACTTTAGGAGTCCCCCGGCAGAGCCGGGGGTTTACCTATTTTTATTAATTGTTACCACTGACGTGCAACGAGTACCGAGCAACGAGTACCGAGCAACGAGCAACGAGCAACGAGCAACGAGCAACGAGCAACATGCAACATGCAACCGATGTCTCATTATGCGTCAACGACGCCAAAACTTCAAGCTAAATCATTATATTCCAGTCACGCTGAAGGGGTCAGGTCAACAGCAATTGACCGGCGGACCGTTCCCCATAATAGATGGCGTCATACAGGTAGACATATTGGGCCACCACGACCTGGGCGTCGAAATGATCTCTAATCCAGGCCTGGGAGAGTTGTGATCGGCGCGCCATGGCCGACCTATCCGACAACAAGTGTCTAAGTTGCCTTTCCAGATCCTGAGTATCCAGATTAATTATGGGACTGGCCGGGTGAAGGCTCAAGAACCAATTACTTAAGTTGGTCATCGCCACTTCTCCCCTGGCCATGGCCGATACAACCTGGTGGCCCAGGCCTCCCGCGACCAGGGAGCCTATAACCAAATGAGCACGGGGGGTATTCTTAATCTTGGTCAAGGCGGCCGCGCCCTCCAGGATTTCCAGTTCGACCGGGTAATCTTGCTTGATCCGGTCAACCGCGGATAATATCCGGTCAGTTCCGTCAATCTGGCGGTTGAAGGGAAAATGTCGAATCCGCCAGGTCTCCTCCCCCGGAGCCGAGGCGACGTAATCCTCCTCCATGATCATCAGGGGTGACACATGATAATAGGCCAGGGGCACCCGAGAATACGCCGACCAGTCCCAGGGAGCAACGGCCCTAAGCCCTGTTTTTCTGTGGTATTCATAAATCCGGGGGCCCTCGTTGACCAGTTCCGGCCCAAAGTACTGGATCAAGGCATTATAAGGCTGAACCAGCACATTAAAATCTACTCCTGGAAAATTGAATATCTGCCGCCCGAAATGAAAGAAATCGGCAAGCTGGACCAACCGGTCGGCCTCCTCAAAATCACCGTCACAATCGTCGAGCAACACATCCGCCGGATCGTCCAGGCGGTCATGATGCCAGGTAATCAACCTGGCTCGGTGAATGGCGTACTGGTTAATGGCTCGCATTAGCGAAGAAAGCCCCTTGGCCACGTCAAAGTCACCCACGATCAGGATGTTCATCCCCGTCTTCGACGCCCGTTCCGCCTGCGGAATGTGTTTCAGAAACGGATCGTCCCCAGGACCAGTCGTAGATAACGGTTTGGCGGCCATGGGCACCCCTGCCTCTGCGCCCGGCAGTTTTTTGACCTCGGGCCAGTCCGGCTCCAGGGCAATGGCCGGTAAAGCGGATCGCAGCCGAGCCGCCACCGGTGGCTCCAGGTCCATTTTCAATTTGACCACGGCGTTCTTTATTTCCGGCTGATTTTCGAAGACGGCCAGAGACCGGGTCAAGGCTTTAAGGGCACGAGGCTTATCATCTTTTTTCAAGTAGAGGCTGGCCAGCGTATTCAAGACCAGGACGTTGGCCTCCCGCGTCTCCAAATAAACTTCAAATATCTTAATGGCCTCATCTAAGCGGCCAGTGTTTTCGTACATCCGGGCTACATTAAACAGTGGTTCAATGGACTTGGGATTAAGTTCAAAAGCCCTGGCGAAGGCTGGTTCTGCCTGGTCCCATTGCTCAAGCCGGCAATAGAGCACGCCCAAATAATTATAGGCATCATAAACACGGGGATTGATGGCTAGGACCTGTTTAAAATAGGTCACGGCCATTTCGGACGGTCCATTTTCGCTTTCGAGAATTCCCAGATTATACCAGGCCTCCACGTAATCCGGCTTAAGCTCCACCGCCCGGAGAAAATGCTGACGCGCCTGGTCCACCTGCTGCTGATTGTATAGTTCCATTCCCAGGAGATTGTGGACTATCTCAGAATCTGGTTCGTTAGCCAGTTGAATTTTTAACTCTTCTATTTTGTCCATATGACCCCTCAGTTCTTGGCTGGCCTACCTATACCATTAATACAATAAATTTAAAATACAGATGATCAAATTATTTTCTTGGGCGCGGCGCCACCTGGACACGGATATACGCCCAATCCCGGACTCTAGGCACCTTAAAAAAATAATTCTTGATGGTAGGAAACAAACTTACGCCAGCCCTGTCACCTGCCACACCAGACCTACACCTTTCACTTCGCCCGGCCATAAAACGGAAGCTATCCGGGTCCTCGGGATTATGCCCATTTTTGTCTGGTAGCTACCTAACAGCTATGGAGTAGCTATTTTTCTTGACATCAGCGCGCTTCTAGTTTAACTTGACAGACGCTAACCCAATAGAAATCAGCACATATCCGCAACACAAGCCGTTCTCGCCAGACGGCCAAAGGTCGGCACATGATCAATTCGAGAGGAGAATAAGATGAGTAGATGGATGCCCGTAGGTGACCTGCTGCGCGTCGCAGCTTACATGTACCCGGACAAAATGGGCGCCCGAGATCTATACCGGGCCATGACGTTTCGGGAATGGAATGAGCGATGTTGTCGACTGGGAAATGCCCTGCTAGGTTTGGGTTTGAAAAAAGGCGATAAAGTCGCCGTCATCGCCTATAATTCCGTTGAGTGGATGGAGATTTACGGGGCCACGGCCAAAACCGGACTTATTTGCGTCCCGATCATGTTCCGCATGCCTCCGGCCGAGTATCATTACATCTTGGAAAACTCAGAAGCCAAGGCGTTCATCGTAGCCGGCGAATTCGTATCCGGGGTCAACAGCTTAAAAGATAAGATACCTGGCATTCCCTCCGGCAATTATATCTTCTTTGGCGGCCAGACCGCCCCGGACGGCTATTCGCATTACGAAGACCTGATCAAAAACGCCTCTCCGGACGAACCACCCGTCAAAGTTAACCACGAGGACATCTGGACAATCATGTACACTTCGGGCACCACTGGTAAACCCAAAGGAGTAGTCCGAAGTCACGAAAGCTTTATCGCCCAGTACCTGACCAACATTGCCGAATTAGGATTTACCCGCGACGATACCGGTCTGCTGGTCATGCCCATGTGCCACATCAATTCCATCTATTACTCCTTCGTGTTTACTTATACCTACGGAGCGATGTGCGTCTACAACATGATCAGTTTCGACCCGGAGCATCTGCTGAAGACACTGTCTGAAATGAAAATCACCTTTACCTCGCTGGTGCCCACGCATTATATCATGATGTTGGCCCTGCCCGACAAGGTTAAGCACAAGTACGATGTCAGCGCCATCCGGAAGCTGATGTGCTCCTCCGCCCCGGTGAGAAAAGACACCAAACTGGCCATCATGGAATACTTCAAGAACTCCCAGTTATTCGAAGCCTATGGGTCCACCGAAGCCGGCCTGGTCACGCTGCTCCGGCCGGAAGATCAACTGAGAAAGCTCGGCTCGATTGGCCGGGAAATCGTCGGCACGGATCAGATCAAGATCTTGGATGACACCGGTCAGGAGGTCCCAGTCGGACAGGTGGGCGAACTTTATTCCAAGACACCCATGGTCTTCAACGAATACTGGAAACTCCCCGAGACGACCCAAGAGGCCTTCCGGGGTGAATATTTCAGCGCCGGGGACATGGCTTACAAGGACCAAGAAGGATTCTACACCCTGGTGGATAGAAAAAAGAACATGATCATCACCGGGGGTGAGAATGTCTATCCGTCGGAAGTGGAAAATGTCATCGGGTCCCACCCCAAGGTCAAAGATGTGGCCGTGATCGGTATTCCGGATGCCAAATGGGGCGAATCAGTCAAAGCCGTGGTCATTCTCCATGGGGGGTCCGAAGGTTCCCCGGAACTGGCTCAAGAACTGATGGATTACTGCAAAGATAAAATC
>JADFXK010000185.1 GCA_015233625.1 Deltaproteobacteria bacterium
TGGTCAAGGGCGAGAGCGGGATCGGGTTAAGACGCGGCCGGTTCATCTTGAAGAGTATCGAGAGCCTGGACCTGGCCGGCACCGGTCGGGTGATCTATACCGAGCCTATCTTAAGAAGTCTCAACCCCCTTCATCTCGTTCCCGAGCGGGGCGGTGAATCATGATTTTCTTGATTAAAGGATTGTCATGATTTGTCTCAATCCCCTTCATCTCAGTACCGAGCGGGGCAGATTTGATGAACGAGATGTTTCCATGCCTCTTGGAGCTGTCTCAATCCCCTTCATCTCGTTCCCGAGCGGGGCAGAACCACAAAATCGTCGTGTACGAAGATGATTTTCTGTCTCAATCCCCTTCATCTCAGTACCGAGCGGGGCAGAACACACTTTCCGGCTAGTTACCATTCTATGGGCGATCTGTCAAGATCAAAATTTGGGTGTTAATCATGGTGTTTCGGGGTGATGATGAATGACAGCCGACTCAAGGCCGCAACCGGTACTGTCCCAACCCGAAGCTGGTATTCTTACCCATGTGGACCTGTTCGCCCAGGAGGAGATAGGGCCAAAAGGGATCCAGGTCGCCGGCAAAGGTGGCGGATCCGATCAATCCCCCCATGGGGTGCCTGCATTTCCAGCGGCTGGAATAACGTTCCCAGGACTTGAATTCAAAGCTTGACGAGATCTTAGATATGGTGTTGGCGGCCCGGCACAGGCCGTTGAAATCAAGTCCGGAACAATCGACCCCACAGTGGATCAGAGCCAGGACGACTAAGCGGCGGAGCAAACTGCGGAACAGGACCTCGAACTCCGGAATGTCCTTCAGGTAGCGGCCCTTTTCCCTGAGGCAGACGGGAGTCAGGAATTGGACCGTGCAGCGTTCCGGGGCCGGGCGGTCCGGCAGCAGGTCCGGCCAGGTCAGGCTACCGGATGGACTCATCAAATACTGATCGGCCTCGGTATAGATCACCCGACCGGTGCCGGCCAGGTCCAGGCTCTCGATACTCTTCAAGATGAACCGGCCGCGTCTTAACCCGATCCCGGTCTCGCCCATGACCATGAACGTGTGCACATAATAGGGCAGGTATTCTTCGCTCCGGCCCATGAGGATCAAGTCAAAGGAGAGCCTCTCGCCGGGTTGAAAGATGGTCCGCGTCTCCGCCGGGGGCCGGAACACAAAGGGATGGGGGGCGTTGGTCATGTGGCGCAAGAAGGGCTGGTCTGGGGGCGGGATGGTTTCAAATACGTAGGCATAAATGCACTTATCTTTCAGCAGACAATTACGGCAGTCCTGCCGCTTAAACGGACAAACCACCTTGCGGAAAACATTTCCGAACAGCCCGCGCAGGGCCGAGCCTTTATGCTGAGGTAAATGCAGGGGATCGACGGCCTCAATGGTCATCCGATAGGCGGAAAAGGTAAACCTGGACATATCCAGAGCACCTGCCCGGCTGGGGAGGCTGGCGGCGGTGTCCGGACCGGTTGATTCGGCGTCATTGGGGTTCATAGCGATCGTCCCTTTCAGGACCAGTATTTTATCCGCAGATTACGCAGATTCGCGCAGATTAAAAAACAAAACGCTTGCGTCCGAAGGCTTGCATCCGAGCTTTGGCGGGCCAAAATCAATAATCTGCGTTAATCTGTTAAATCTGCGGATTAACTTTTTCGGCTTTCCAATTAACCAACCCGTTAGAATTCCATTCATCCAGGGTGCCCAGTTCCGCCATTTCCTCAAATTGGATCTGGACCACCTCCAGCAGATTACTTTTCGCTTCCTCCGGAGTTCGCCCCTGGGAAATGAAATCCAGTTCCGGAGCCTTGGCGAAATACCAGTTACCCTTTTTCCAAATCTCGATGGTTATATTCAGGACCATGATTTAATCCGCAGATTGCGCAGAGTTGCGCAGATTAAAAAACAAAACGCTCGTGTCCGAAGGCTTGCATCCGAGCCTCGGTCGGCCAAAATCAATAATCTGCGTAAATCTGTTAAATCTGCGGATTATTTTTTTTGGCTTTCCCATTAACCAACCTCGCAGAACTCCATCTCATCTATCGGATGGCCGTTCCTTTGAAAAAGGTGTAACAAAACACCCCGTCTTGTTCGGCGGTGGCGTATAAATCGGCAATGCCCCGGTCCCATCTGGCCTGGTCAATCAGGTTCAGCTCCAGGGCCTGGTCTCTGACGCCTTCCACCATGGCCGTAAAGGTATTCTTGGTAAATCCCTCCACCAGCTCCGGCCGGCTGGAGTCGACGTAAACCATTCGGGGTGAGACCACCGGGACCTGGAAGCCGGCGCTTTTCAGCAGAGGGTAGAGTTGCCGACCAATCAGGGAGTTGCCGCCAAATCTGGCCTGGATGTCGATGAGACACTGCACGGCCTCCAGGGCGGCCCGGCTTTCCGGATAAAAATAGGTCGAGCCGTGATCACCTTCGATCACGGTGATGGTCCCGCCCGGCTTTAGCACGGACTTCAGGCTGGCTAAGGCTTCCACCGGATTCTTGAGATGCTCCAGGACAA
This sequence comes from Deltaproteobacteria bacterium, assembly GCA_015233625.1. GTDB lineage: Bacteria > Desulfobacterota > JADFXK01 > JADFXK01 > JADFXK01 > JADFXK01. The sequence continues at coordinate 2,513 of JADFXK010000185.1, forward strand.
AGCACACGAAGATATGGTCAAAGCTCTCCGGCGCAAAAGGCAGATTAAATATATCAGCTAGTTGAAATTTGACGTTGGATATTCCGGCCTGCCTGGTTAAGGCCGCCGCGGCCGCCAGGGAGTCCGGGGAGATATCGATAGAGGTAAAGCGGGCTCCAGGGCTGTTTCTGGCCAGAGGGACCGTCTGCGCCCCCACTCCACAGCCGGCCTCCAGGACCGAACTGCCTGGGGGATAGACCGTGTCATAGTGGAGCAATCCGGTTAAGGTGTTGGCCTGGTCGAACAAGCGGCTTTTTTCCCGCTCGGAATATCCGTGAACGTACTCTTCGGTAATCATTGTAAGTATCCCTTGGTTGTCGAGGTCATTAACCTAGTCATCCGACGCAGAGAACCGGGGCCATGATGCAGCGAGGCGGTCTCCAGGTGGTCGTCATCCTAAGTTAATGTCTCCGGCGGGTGATGTCAATTCCGGAGAAAATCCTCAGTCCATCACTGGCAGTTGTTGCAAAATTTGCAACGACTCCTTAACCTGGCGTTGTGACTGGTCAGGCCTATAGCGTCCGGCCCAGGTCGAAGGCGTCTTTGATGGCGTCCGTGGCTTTCCGGGGTGCCTGGGCATCGCCGATGACATGGGTGACATAACCCAAGGCCTTGATCTCGTCGGCCAGGGCATTGTCCGACCGGGACCCCAGGGCCAGGACCACGCTGTCGCCGGGGATGAACTCGGCCGTCCCGTCTCGATCCACCTGGACGCCGGTGGGCGTAATGGCCGTGACCCGGCACTTGGTCCGCAAGGCCACGCCTTTGCGCTCTAAGTTCTGGAGCACGATCCAGCGGTTGGTCAGACCGATATCCCGCCCGATCTTGGGCAGCATCTCCACGATCGTCAATTGCTTGGCTCCGGAATTGAAGAAAGGCCGCACCGCGTCCGCCGTTTCGGCGCCGTTCTCCAGCAGAAAGAGTAATTCTTCCCCGGTCATGGCTCCATATTTGGCCAAAAACAGCGCTGTTTCGGACCCGACTGCGCCCCCGCCCAGGATCAGCACCCGGCGGCCCAGTTCACCCGGTGTAATCCGGCCGGCCAGGATATCCCAGGCCTGCACCACGCCCGGGCCATCGACTCCCGGAATATCCGGCTGAATGGGCTTAGCCCCGGTAGCGACCACGACTATTTCCGGATCGATGGCCTTAACCACATCCGCGGTGACCCGACGAGCCAGCTCCACCTTTACTTCCGTTTTGGTCAGGCGATTATCCAACGACGTGGCCAGGCTCAGAAATTCTTCCCGACCCGGAGGCGCCGCAGCCAACGGGATCTGGCCGCCCAACCGGGTAGCCTGTTCGATTAACTGGACCTTGTGTCCGCGGGAGGCCAGGACCAGGGCTGCTTCCATCCCGGCTGGGCCGCCTCCGACGACCAGGACGCGTTTGGGCTCGGCCGTGGGTTCGATCTGGATTTCCGACTCAAATCCGGCCTGGGGGTTGACCAGGCAGCCGACCGGTTGCAGCGACAAAATATGATCAAAGCAGGCCTGGTTGCAGGCCAGGCACAAGGCGATTTCGTCGGAGCGGCCGGACACGGCCTTTAGCGGAAAATCGGGATCAGCCAGGAGAGGCCGGCCCGGGCCGATCAGGTCGGCGAATCCCTGGCGGAGGACCTCCTCGGCCAGCTCCGGGGTATTGATCCGGTTGCAGGCGATCACCGGCACCTGGACCACTTCCTTGATGCCGCGAGCCAGGTAGGTGAATCCACCTCGGGGCAGGTCCATGGTCGTCTGGGGCACCTTGGTTTCGTGCCAGCCGCCAGTGACGTTGATCAGGTCAACCCCGGCGTTTTCCACGGCCTGGGCGAATATTCGGGCCTCGTGGTTGGTGTGGCCGCCGTCCATGAAGTCGTGGCCGGCAATCCGGATGCCGACTGGAAAATCCGGCCCCACCGCCTGGCGGACGGCCCGGACCACGTCACATCCGAAACGCATCCGGTGGTCTAAGTCGCCTCCATATTCGTCGGTCCGCTGATTGGTCAGGGGCGAAAGGAACTGGCAGATCAAGTAACCCGCGCTGCCTAAGATTTCCACGGCGTCAAATCCGGCTTCTTTGGCCTTGGCGGCTCCCGCGGCGAAACTGGCGATGGTTTTCTGGATGTCATCGTTGGTCATTTCCCGGGGCGTCTCACGGGTGAAACGGCTGGCCACGGCGGATGGGGCGATGGCCTGCTTTTGGAGAAAGGCACTGTGGGCGTACCGTCCGGCATGGTAGAGTTGGGCCGAAATCCTGGCTCCGGCCTTCTGGACGGCCTGGGTCAGGACCTTAAACTCGGACACGGCCCCGTCCAACCGCAGATCCGGCATCCCGGGCCCGCCGCTGTATTCATCAAAGGCGCAAACCACCACCATCATGGCCACCCCACCCAGGGCCCGCCGGCGGTAAAAGGCGACCAGTCGGTCATTTACCCGGCCCCAGGGCGTATACATGACATGCATGGGTGACATGACCATTCGATTCTTTAACTCCAGGCCATTAATGGTCAAGGGCGAGGATAATATTTGCTGCATGATTTCTCCTTTTGCCGAGTTAACCCGTTTCATTAGAACAACATTTCGTCAATATATTCCGGGTTGAATTTCTTAAGCAAACGAGTGACATTATTGAGCTGGACTTCCACGGTCCCTTCGTAGATCTCGGTGATCCGGCTGTCGCGATAACGCCTTTCCAGTTCTTGTTCCAGAAAATAGCCATATCCGCCCAAGACATTGATGGCCTGGTCCAAGACCTCCTTGGCATGCTCTGGAACATAGTATTTGACCGTGGAAGTGAGGAGCGGGGTCAGGGCGCTCAATCGTTTGCCGTGATACTGGCAGGCCCAGGCGGCGTGGTACACGCTCAACCGGCAGGCATTAAGGTTCCCCAACATCCGGGACAACTTGTGGCCGATGGCCTGGAAATCCACCAAGGGCGTGTTAAACTGCTTCCGCTCCCTGGCGTATTTCAGGGCTTTGAGGAAGGATCCCTGGGCACATCCCAGGGCCTGGGCGGCGATTTCAATTCGGCTCTCGTTGAAAAAGTCTAAAATGTTCTGCAGCCCTCGACCCTTGGGACCGAGGAGATTCTCCTTGGGGATTTTCAGATCACGAAATACGATTTCGGCCGAGGAAGTCATGCGCAGGCCCATCTTGTGGGGGAGTTCGTTGATCTCCATATTCCCCGCAGTCAGGGCGGCCTCATCTCTGGGGACGATGAAGGTGCTCGTACCTGGGCTGGGTTGGCCCGGTTCATCGTGTTGGGCCAGGACCACAAAGAAATCGGCGTAAGCTCCGTTGGTGGTGAATAATTTCGTGCCGTTAATGAGATATCCGTCCGGCACCTCCGAGGCCCGGGCGTTCATGCTGGTCAGGTCGGACCCGTGATCAGGTTCGGTAAAGGACACGGCCGAGATATATTCGCCCCTGGTTAGGGGAGTCAGGTACCGCCTCTTTTGATCTTCCGTGCCACAGATCTTGATGATCTTGGCCGGCAACTGGGCCAGGTGGAGGGCCATGCCGATCCCGGAGTCCCGCTTGCAGAACTCCTCGATGACCAGGACGTTTTCCATCACCCCCAGGCCGGCGCCGCCGAATTGTTCCGGCACATCCATCCCGATGAAGCCCAGTTCTCCGGCTTTCCGATAGAGGTCAAAGGGAAAGAGGTGGCCCAGTTCATATTCCATCGCCTTGGCCGGATCGAATTCACCTCGGGCAAATTCTTTGGCGGCGCGTTTGATCTCCCGCTGTTCCGGGGTCAGGTCAAAATCCATGCATTACTCCCTGTGCATTGTGGTTCCGTGTTGCGGGTTCCGGGTTGCTCGTCTTAAACCAACCAGCAACCATCTCACCTCTAAAACAGGCAATAATGACCGTTCGAGATATGGTTTGCCAGTTTTAACTCCAATCTAAGTATACCTCCAGGGCATCAGCCATCTTTTGCAGGTGAGCGCGGGCAAGGTCAAAATCATAATTGTTTATGGCCTGCTCGAGTACTTTAATTTCTGCGTTTAATACTGAGTCGCCAAGAATGGTTTTTAGTGATTTTAGACGTCGCTCCGCATCAGGGTTGTTCTCCTGAACCAGCCGAGCCAGTTCTGTCAGAACAGGCGCAAGATTCTCTTGATCGACGTTTAGATCCAGGGGCGTCGGGGTTGCACCTTTTGCCTGTTCCAAAACCCTGGCTGATTCCCAAACAGGTTGCAAGCTTAGATCAAGGTCGGCCAACAACCGGTCATAATCTGGTTCATTTTTCTTCTTGATCCCCATTTCAAGTTTACCTGCGGCCAGATGAGCCCCCTGGGCCGCAATATTTCCAGCAATTCCCTTGAGCGTATGAACTAAATGCTCCGCCTCCTCAGATTTCTGGTGTCTGATTCCGGCATAGGTATGCCCCCGGAACAAATAGCAAGATTGTTCTCAGCCTTTTCCCAAGCGGATGCTTCCATTACCCGCAAGTTTGGCGGCACCGGACTGGGCCTGGCTATTTCCAAACGCCTGATCGAAATGATGGGTGGTGAGATATCAGTGGAGAGTGAACCCGGCCAGGGGAGCACTTTCACATTTACCACCGAATTTTTGAGAGGAAAAGAGGAGAAGACGATCCGTCTGATTGTGCCGACAGATATTACCGGACTTAAGGTACTCGTGGTTGATGACAACGAAATGGCAAGGGTGATATTAAGAGATCAACTGACATCTTTCGGATTTGAAACTACCACTGTCGCTTCCGGTGAAGCCGCACTCGCCGAACTGGAACGCGTCGCTTCGGGCAAGCCCTATGATCTTGTTCTAATGGACTGGAAGATGCCGGTCATGGATGGGATCGAAACTTCAAAACAAATAAAGAAGAATACTAAATTAGACCAAATTCCCCTGATCATTATGGTCTCCGCATTCGGTCGCGAAGAAGTTATCCAGCGAGCTCAACGCGCCGGGATAAACGGTTTTGTTATCAAGCCGGTCGGTCCCTCGCTTCTCTTCGATACCATCATGCAAGCCTTCGGACAAGAAACGACGATAGAAACCAAATCCCGGCTGGAACCAGAAAACTATGAAGAAATCAGAGATAAAATCGGAGGGGCGAGAGTCCTTCTGGTCGAAGACAATGAAATGAACCAGCAAATAGCCACCGAGATCCTGGATGGAGTCGGGCTGGTGGTAGACCTAGCCAACGATGGCCGGAAAGCCGTCGACGCCCTAGCCAATACTGACTATGATCTGATTCTCATGGACGTGCAAATGCCGGTCATGGGCGGTTATGAGGCCACCCGGTTGATCAGGCAGGAGGACAGGTTTAAGGCACTACCCATTGTGGCCATGACCGCTCATGCCATGAGTGGGGCCAAGGAAGAATGCCTCGCGGCAGGTATGGATGATTATGTCAGCAAACCGATAGACCCGGCCCAGTTGTTTACTACTCTCATGCGGTGGATTAAGCCAGGCTCCCGTGAGGTGAGCCAAGAAGCAAAAACTAAGGGTGAATGCTCAGAGCAGCAAGATACCATCGTCAAATTTCCCGATAGCTTACCAGGGATCGATCTGCCAACCGGACTGCACAGATTGAACGGGAATACGCGACTATTTAGACAGCTTATCTGTGATTTTGCCGGGAAGTACGTGTCCGTAACCGCGGAAATCAGAAGTATGATTTCCCGCGACGATCTTG